>CANOFK010000023.1 GCA_947565265.1 uncultured Clostridia bacterium
CCTTTTCAGCAGCACGGGCTGTACAAAAGGTCCTTTTTTCAGACTTCTGCTCATGTTCCTTTATGCTCCTTTCCCGTGCTTACTTGCCATTGCGGCGGCGTACAATAAACTTGTCGCTGCTCTTATGGTGCTTGCGGGTCTTGTAACCCAGCGCCGGTTTGCCCCAGGGGGTGACAGGGCCGGGGCGGCCCACAGGGCTCTTGCCCTCGCCGCCGCCGTGGGGGTGGTCGTTGGGGTTCATAACCGAGCCGCGCACGGTGGGCCGCCAGCCCATGTGGCGTTTCCGGCCGGCCTTGCCTATCTTCACGTTCTCGTGGTCAATATTGCTCACCTGGCCAATAGACGCCATGCAGTTGTCCGGCACATTGCGCAGCTCGCCGCTGGGCAGGCGCAACAGGGCCATGCCGTTCTCTTTGGCCATCAACTGGGCCATCATCCCCGCAGACCGGGCCAACTGGGCGCCCTTGCCGGGGTACAGTTCCACATTGTGGATGAAGGTACCGGTGGGGATGTTCTTCAGGGGCAGGGCGTTGCCGGGCTTGATATCCGCCTCGGCGCCGGAAACCACCTTATCCCCAACCTTAATGCCGTGGGGGGCGATGATATAGCGCTTTTCCCCGTCCTCATACTCGCACAGGGCGATGAACGCCGAACGGTTAGGGTCATACTCCAGGGTCAGCACGGTGGCGGGCATATCGTGCTTCTGGCGCTTAAAGTCGATGATACGGTACTTCTTGCGGTTGCCGCCGCCCCGGTGGCGGACGGTGATCCGGCCATAGCTGTTGCGGCCGGATTTATTGGAAAGGGGGGCCAGCAGGCTCTTTTCCGGGCCGGTTTTGGAAAGGCCCGTATAGTCCGTGACGGACATATTGCGCCTGGCCGCCGTAGTGGGCTTAAAATTCTTGATTGCCATCTCTTTTGTTCACTCTCCTATGATAAAAGTGCCAGGCCTTAGACCATGCTCTCGAAGAACTCGATGGTCTTGCTGTCCTCGGTCAGGGTGACCACAGCCTTTTTCCAGCTTTTGGTGTAGCCCTGGTAACGGCCCTGGCGGCGCAGCCTGCCCCGCACGTGGAGGGTGTTCACCTTGCTGACCTTCACGCCGAAGGCAGCCTCCACAGCCTGTTTCACTTCGATCTTGGTGGCGGCTTTCTCCACCTCGAAGGTGTATTTCTTCTGGGCATTGCCGTCCATGGTCTTTTCAGTAATAATAGGGCGGATGATGATGTCATGGGCGTCCATTATGCGTACACCTCCTCGATTTTCTCCACGGCCCCCTGCACCACGATGAACTTGTCTGCACCCAGGATGTCGTACACATTCAGGGTGTTCACCTGGGCGGTTTTCACGCCGGGGATGTTGGCCGCGCTTTTAATGATCTTCTCGTCCACGCTGTCCAGCACAATCAGCGCCTTCTTCTCGCTGCCAATCGCCTTCAGCATAGCGGCGATGGTCTTGGTCTTGAACCCTTCGCAGGTGATCTTGTCAATAACCACCATCTCGCCGTCTTGCACCTTAGAGGAGAGGGCGGACTTCATTGCCAGCCTTCTCACCTTTTTGTTAAGGGAATAACGGTACTCCCTGGGCTTGGGGGCAAACACGATGCCGCCGTGGGTCCACTGGGGGGCGCGGGTACTGCCCTGGCGGGCACGGCCGGTGCCCTTCTGCCGCCACGGCTTGCGCCCGCCACCGGAAACCTCGCTGCGGGTCAGCGCAGACTGGGTGCCCTGGCGCTGGTTGGCCAGATAATTCTTGACCATATCGTTCATTACAGGGACATTGGGCTCGATGCCAAACACCGTATCGGCCAACTGCTGCCGGCCAACCTCCTGGCCCTGCATATTCAACACTGCTACTTCAGCCATTCTTCTTCCTCCTCCCCTTACGCTTTCACGCTGTCGCGTACAATGACCACGCCGCCGTTGGGGCCGGGTATGGCGCCTTTAATGGCGATCAGGTTGTTCTCGGCGTCCACCTTTGCCACCGTCAGGTTCTGCACCGTAACGGTTTCCGCGCCCAGATGCCCGGCCATTTTCAGCCCCTTCCACACCCGGGAGGGGGACGAGCACGCGCCGTTGGAACCGCCGTGGCGGGCCACAGGGCCGCTGCCGTGGGTTTCCTTCAGCCGGTGGAAGTTCCAGCGCTTGATAACGCCCTGGTAGCCCTTGCCCTTGCTCTGGCCGGTCACGTCCACCCGCTCGCCGCTCTCAAACAGGTCGGCCTTAATCAGGTCGCCTACCGAAAGGGCGCTGGTGTCCTCCAGCCGCAACTCCCGCAGGGTCTTCTTGGGGGCCACGTCACCCTTTTTGAAGTGCCCGGTCATGGGCTTGTTCACCCGCTGGGGTTTCTGGTCGCCAAAGCCGATCTGCACAGCATCGTAGCCGTCGTTCTCCACGGTCTTCTTCTGCACGACCACGCAGGGGCCGGCCTCGACCACGGTTACGGGGATGACCTTTCCCTTGTCGTCGAAGATCTGCGTCATACCGATCTTCTTTCCGATGATCCCTTTTTTCATTGTCTTTTTCCTTTCTACTCCTGGGGCCGCTCACCTTTTGTAAGGCGCGCCCCGTCAGGTTATTGGTCGATAAGCGGGACCGCCTATCGACATGACCCTCCGCTGTCGGTTGGTTGGGATTTAGAGTTTGATCTCAATCTCAACGCCGGCGGGGAGCTCCAAGCCCATCAATGCCTCCACGGTCTTGTTGCTGGGCCTGAGGATGTCGATCAGCCTCTTGTGGGTACGCAGCTCAAACTGCTCCCGGCTGTCCTTGTACTTGTGGACTGCGCGCAGGATGGTGATGATCTGCTTTTCCGTCGGCAGGGGCACCGGGCCGGACACCCTAGCGCCTGTGCGCTTGGCTGTGGCCACAATCTTCTCTGACGACTGGTCCACCAACTGGTGGTCGTACCCTTTGAGCCTGATCCTGATCTTTTCCTTGACTGCCATCTTAATTACCGCCTCCTAAGTGGTTCATTGGGCGCGTTCGCTTTTTTCAACACTGCTCCGGGTGTTTCCACCGGCCGCATAGAAAAACCGGCGATCCGCACACGCAACATAGCGTGACGGACACCGGGGACAGAGCCGAAACTCAGCTTTTTCTCCAAACAGACATACCGGCCTGCCGGGAGGGCCCGGCGGTTCCTGCCGCTTAGATCGTTTCGCCCGGTTTTAAATCGGACATACTCCACGGAAAAACCGGCCAGCCTGGCCGCAACCTCCCGCTTCAACGCCCCGGCAGGGTTTCCCACCGGACCCGGCCCCCAGTCCCCCCGCCACCGCCTACACGGCAGGCTAATGGCTTGGGTTCCTCCAAAAAGCCAGGATTTTTCAAGGGCCTTAGCCCTTTAGCAGTCGTACTAGTGTATATTACCACAAGACCTTGTATTTTGCAAGGGGTTTGTAAAAACTTTTTGAATTTTTTTCAAACCGCCCCATAAACCGCCTGCACCTATATAATGTAGATAGCGTTTCGCCCATGCCGCCCCCTCGTGGGCGGCGCAGGGGGCCGGCAGGCAAGGCATCAGCACCCGCAAGGCTTGCCTCGAAAGAGCCCGGCCGCCGAAAATACCCCTCATCCCCCGGCCGCAATCACCGCCTCCAGCACCGCGCTGCGCAAACCGGCCTTTTCCAGGGCCCGCACCCCCTGTATGGTGCTCCCCCCCGGCGAACAGACCTGATCCTTCAATTCCCCCGGGTGGGCGCCGCTCTCCAGGGCCAGCATAGCCGCACCGGCAGTCATTTCCTCTGCCAGCCGCAGGGCCAAGGCCCTGGGCAGGCCACAGGCCACACCGCCATCGGCCAGCGCCTCCATAAACAGGTCCACAAAGGCCGGGCCGCAACCTGCCACCTTCCCCCCTGCGCCCATCAGGCCCTCTTCTATCTCTATCAGGCTGCCGGTTGCCCCCATACTCTCCAAAAAGGCCTTTTTCTGCGCCTCTGCCACCCCTTTGCCAAAGGTGTACAGGGTAATGCCCCGGCCAATGGCCACCGGCGTGTTGGGCATAATCCGCACCGCAGGTGTCCCGGCCGAGAAAGCCTCCAGCTCCGCCAGCGTCACCCCCGCCGCCATAGATACCAGCAAGGGGCGCTTTTCTTCCAGCACAGGGCAAAGGCTTTCCAGCAGGGGCCCTACCTGCCCCGGCTTTACCCCCAAAAAGGCCATCTCGCAGGCCGCCGCCTGGGCATTGCCCCCTGTCTGGCAGCCCAACTCCTTTGCCAAAGCCTCTGCTTTTCCGGGGGTACGGTTGGCCAAAACCAGCCTTGCCTGGGGCAGTTGCCTGCGCACCGCCCTGGCCAGGGCCGCCCCCATGTTCCCCGTACCAATAAAGCCGATCCCCCCATTTCCCCTGTTTACGTTGGTGCCACCCATTGTGTACCTGTCCCCTTTCCTATAATATATTAATGTAATAGCAGCCATAGCGCCGCCTACCGCACTTGCCCCTCCCCATACACCACATATTTGTAGGATGTCAACTCTTCCAGCCCCATCGGCCCCCTGGCGTGCATCTTCTGGGTGGAAATGCCGATCTCCGCCCCCAGCCCAAACTCTCCCCCGTCCGTAAAGCGGGTAGAGGCATTCACATAGACCGCCGCCGCATCCACCGCTGCCAGAAAGTGCTGGGCCGTAAAATAGTTGGCTGTCACAATACTCTCCGAGTGGCCGGAACCATGGCGGGCAATAAAGGCAATGGCCTCCTCCACATCCTCCACCACCCGCACAGCCAGGATATAGTCCCCATACTCCGCGTACCAGTCCGCTTCGCTGGCAGGCACCGCCCGGCTGCCGGCCAGTGGCAGGGCCTTCCCGTCACAGCGCAGTTCTACCTGGTGCCTTTCCAACAAAGGCGCCGCTTTTTGCAGGAACGCCGCTGCCACCTTTTCGTGGATGAGCACGCACTCCGCCGCGTTGCACACCGAGGGCCGGGAGCATTTGGCATTGTACAAGATCTCCGCGCCCATATCCAAATCCGCGTCCTTATCAATATAGATATGGCACACCCCCTCCCCGGTGCGGATCACCGGCACGCTGGCCTCCCGGCTCACCGCCCGTATCAGCCCCGCACCGCCCCGGGGGATCAGCACATCCACATACCCGTCCAGGTGCATCAGGGCCTGGGCGCTGTCCCGGCTGGTGTCCTGTACCAGCGAAACACAGTCCTCCGGCAGCCCGGCCTCCCGCAAGGCCCGGCGCATCAGCGCCACCGCCACCCGGTTCGAGCGGATCGCCTCCTTGCCGCCCCGCAAAATGCAGGCATTCCCCGCCTTCAGGCAAAGGGCCGCCGCGTCCACTGCCACGTTTGGGCGGGCCTCAAAAATAATGGCGATCACCCCCAGCGGCACCCGCCTCCGGCTGATCACCAGCCCGTTCGGCCGGCGCTCGGTCCTGTCCGCCCGGCCGATGGGATCCGGCAGCGCCGCCACCTGGCGCACCCCTTCCGCAATCCCCTCCATGCGCCCCCTGTCCAGGGACAGCCTGTCCAGCAGCGCCGGGCGCATACCCTCTGCCTGGGCCGCTGCCACGTCCTCCCGGTTGGCTGCCAGCCATTCTTCCTGCCCGGCCAGCAACGTAGCGGCAATCGCCTCCAGCGCCGCGTTTTTCTGGGCCGTCTCGGCTACAGCCAGGGTACGGCTGGCCTCCTTTGCGGTGGCCCCTTGCTGTTCTAATATGGTCATCGGTGTGCCTCCTTTTTTAAGCCGTTACCGGCGGCGCCCTATGGCCGGGCCGCCCGCTTTTTATCCCTCTACCCCCATCTCAGCCATTGGGCCGGGGCGGCCTGCAAACCGGGTGCCAATGGCCTCCCCGGCCACAACCGCGTACAGGTCCTCCATCCGGGCACCGTTGGTGATCACCATCTCCACCCCTGCCTGCATGGCCACCTGCGCGGCGGAAAGCTTGGTCGCCATGCCACCTGTGCCCCGCCAAGTACCGGCGCCGCCGGCCATCTCCCAAATCTCCGGGGTCAGCGCCTCTACCCGGTCCAGCAGCCGCGCGTCCTTGCAGGTGTGGGGGTCCCGGTCATACAGGCCGTCTATGTCGCTGAGCAGCACCAGCAGCCCCGCCCCGCACAGCCCGGCCACAATGGCCGAAAGGGTATCGTTGTCCCCCAGCACCTTATGGTCCCCTGTTTCGATCTCCGCCGAGGAAACCGAGTCGTTTTCGTTCACCACCGGGATGACCCCCATGCCCAGTAGCGCCGAGAAAGTCCCCCGCAGGTGCGCCGCCCGCTGGGGGACGGCCACATCCTCCCCGGTCAGCAAGATCTGGGCCACGGCCTGCCCGTACTCCCCGAAAAACTTGTCATATAGGTGCATAATCTGGCATTGCCCCACCGCGGCGGCAGCCTGTTTCATCCGCAGTTCCTGGGGGCGCTGGGCCAGGCCCAGGCGGGCCGTCCCCACGGCAATGGCCCCCGAAGAAACCAAGATCACTTCATGCCCCCGGTTATGCAGGCCCGTCAGGGTACGGGCCAGGCGCTCCATGCTTTGCAGGTCCAGCCTGCCGGAGTCATGGGTCAGGGTAGAGGTCCCCACCTTGATCACCATGCGTTGCGTGCGTTCCATACGGTCCCTCCCCGTCTTGTGATAGCCTTTCCTATGTTTATACCATACTCCGGGCCAAAAAGCAAGACAACGGGCGCAAAAAGTTTTGCCAAAGTAAATTGGCAAAGCCAAAAAGCGCTACCCTATTCCTCTTTGCCGCTGAGCATCCCCAGCGGTTCCTCCCCCAGGCTGCGGTTTACCAGCATAGCCGCCAGGCATCCAATCAGCATCAGCAGCGCCCCCGGCGCGGCAAAGTAGATCCCCAGCCGCACCAGCCCGTCGGCCTCGTCCAGCCGGATATCCTCTTCCTGAGAGAGCCCTTCCGCCCAAGGGCTGTAGCGCACGTCAAACCCCTTGTAGACAACCGGCGCCTCCCGCTGCGTTTCTTTTTCCCCGTAAACGCCCAACTCGCCGCCCTCTACAGTGGCAGCGGCCGGTCGGGCCAAAAGGGCCTGCCCGTGCAGTGCCAGCGCGCTGCCTGCGCTGCCCAATGCCGTGCCCAGCACCGCCAGCACCATAACTCCGGCCAAAATGGACGTCCTGCACTGGCCTTTGCTCATGCCCATTCCCCGCTCGATGGCGGTACGCTTTTTCTCCTTCACCACAAAAAAGTACAGCAACAGCAGCACCACCGCCACCGAGCCGCACACCCCCACCAAAAACAGGGTCAGCGCCCGGCTCCAGATCCTACCCAGGCTGCCGGTCACTTCCGTATAGCCGTTGTCGTTATACGCCACCACCAGGCTGGCCATTTCCGGCACAGCCTGGCGTAGGGCCCGGTCAAACTCTTCTATCTTCCCATTGGGTATCTGGAAGGAGGCCGTGTTGGCGTTCATCGGGGCCCTATAGGCGATGTTCTCCCGGTCCGAGGCCCCCACCGACCGTTGGGGGATGATCATGGTGTCCCAGGAGAGCTCCGACACCCCCGCATAGGGCAGTTCCGGGTTGGTAGACGCATACAGCCCCACCACCTCATACGTTTCCTCCCAAAAAGGCTCGTAAATCTCCCCCTGGGCGTCAAGGATGCTGAACCGGTTCTGAAAGCTGGTGGTGGTATAGTTCCCGCTGTCCGCGACGGTCTGCAAGTTGGTGGTGTACCCGTATAAAGCGCAGTGGAAAGACAGGCTGATCGTATCCCCCAGAAAAATACCCCGCCGGCCGGCGAAATCCTCAGGCAGCATCACCACCCTGGCCCCGCTGTCAAATTCCTCCTGGCTGATGGCCCGGCCCTCCGAAACATACATCTTCCTGTTGTGGAAGGCAGGCAGCAGGGCCAGGGAATTGGTGGGCAGGGTGTAGAACAAGGCCTCCTCCTTGCGCTTGACCGCGCTGGCCCAGGCCGACCAGCGGCCCAAGCCGCCCTGGCGGTAGAACGCCTCCGTCACCTCCTCCAGCCCGATCACCGGGCTCTCGCTAAGGGAAGGCACATAGGGCTGGTAAGGCGACCGGCACACCAGCCGCCCGTCCTCCTCCCACATATTCAGCGAAACAGGCACCGCCCCGTCCGCCGCGTACGGCCGGGCCCCCTCCCCGTACTGGGAGGTAAAGGGCATCTGGTACGCCACAAACTGGTCGCCGCGGTAAATCAGCGTGGCCATATACCGGGCCCCGGCCTTCAAGGGCACCGGTTTCCGGGAGAAGTGCTGGCACACGTCAATCTTCCTGCCCACCAGTAACGTGGGGGTATACACGTTTGCCAGCAGGCAGTACGCGTCGCTGTAAAGCACCTGGGTCACCCGGCATTCCACCGGCCCGGTGCCGTCGCCGTCCTCCAAGGGGGTAAACTCCGCCACATGGATCACCCTGGCCTCAAATTGGGTGTGGGCAGAAACCGTCCCGATCTTCGTCACATAATAGGGCCGGTTCTCCGGGGGCTGTATGTACCCGGCGCCTGCAAAGTCCAGGGCGCTTACATCCACCAGGCCGTCATACACATAGTAGTCGCTCTGGTGGTTTTGTAAGCACTCGTTATAGGCGCTTTCCTGCCGTATCTCCACCGGCTGCTGCTCTACGGTGGCGATGGTGGTAAACTGCTCCTCCACCGCGTCCAGTTGCTGGTCCGTCTGCACCAGCAGCACGGCGCCAAACACCAGCAGCATGGTGGCCCCGGCCAACAACAGCAAGAATAACAGGGCTTTCCCCGGCGTACGCGCCAGGTGCTTGATACTGATTCGGAACATCGCACATCACTCCTGGTATTGCATGGTTTTGTCTTATAGTATAACGCTTATAGCCATACAATGTCAACCATTCCCGATACACAAGCCCCCCATAGCCGTCCCCTCACCTCGCCGCGCCCCCTGCATATCCTGATAAAGAGGGCACACCATTCAGGAAAGGAGCCACGCCCATGCCAATCCGTATCTTTATCGATCAGGGCCATAACCCCCAGGGCGTCAACGCCGGCGCGGAGGGGAACGGCCTTCGGGAACAGGACATCACCTACCATGTGGGGGTCATGCTGGCCCAAATGCTCAACGACGACCCCCGTTTTACCGCCCGCCTCTCCCGCAACTCCCCCACCGATTCCCTGGGCACCAGCAATGCCACCAGCCTGCAAGCCCGGGTCAACATGGCCAATTCCTGGCCTGCCAACTATTTCATCAGCATCCACTGCAATGCCAACGCCAACCCGGCCATCAACGGCAGCGAGGTGTACGTGTACCAGGCAGGCACCCAGTCCTACTGGCTGGGCCAGCACATCCTAAACAGCGTGGTCGAGCAGGCCGGCACCCGGGACAACGGCGTGCGGGTCAACCCCTCGCTGTATGTGCTGCGGCGCACCGCCATGCCCGCCGTACTGGTGGAACTGGCCTACCTGACCAACCCCGCCGACGCCCAAAAGCTGCGGGACGGCCAGCAATGGTTCGCCCAGGGCATCTACTACGGGCTGCTCAGCTATTTTGGGTTCCCCCGCCAGCCATAGGGCAAAAAACAAGAGGGCCGCGTTCATCCCCGCGGCCCTCCTGTTTTATATTGGGAGTGACGAAAAACTTGTAAGCAATCTTAGTTCATAGCCCAAAACATAGCCTGGCTCTTCACCTCTGTCACCTGGAACACATCCGCCTTCCCCTGCATAAAGCGCTCGTAGTTGGCGTCCTGGCGGCGGGCCATATAGGCGTGGTTGTTCTCCTTCACGGTCTTGCCCAGTTTTTTGGTGTTATAGTTTTTCATGTTGATTTCTCCTTTTCTCCCGTTCTCCAGTCAGTTTTCCACTAAATATCCGTTGCCCTATCCTTCGCTCGGCCCGCCCTGTCAGTTCATCGCCCAGAACATCGCCTGGCTCTTCACCTCTGTCACCTGGAACACATCCGCCTTCCCCTGCATAAAGC
>CANOFK010000024.1 GCA_947565265.1 uncultured Clostridia bacterium
GGATTGTCAAGGGACTTTTTTCAAAAAGTCCCTTGACCCGCCGGAGGCGGCCTTGGGAGGTGGCCTTTGTACGCGGATGCACAGGCTTAGGGGGCATGAACCGGCGGCGTGGCGCATAAGAATGGAACAAAAAGCAGGACTTTATGTCATGGACAGAAAGGGATGTGTCAGATAAATGCAATTTTACCCGGAAGGTTACTGGATGGAGCGTGCGGAGAACGTGGCGGCGATGCAGTCGCCGGCGGCATTGGCGGAGGCCATGCGGGAGGGGCGGATACTGGAGGCCAGGGCGGTGATGTGCGACGGGGGCCATGACCTGCTGGTAGACCTGCCCTGTATGCGGGGGGTGATCCCCAGGGAAGAGGGGGCTATTGGTATACGGGAGGGCACGGTGCGGGACATTGCCATCTTGTCCAGGGTGAACCGGCCGGTGTGTTTTGTGGTGCAGGAACTGGCCGAGGACGGGGCGGGGCGGCTGACGGCCCGGCTCTCCCGGCGGGCGGCCCAGGAGCGCTGCATGGGCCAATACATAAACGGGCTGGCGCCTGGGGACGTGATACGGGCCAAGGTGACCCACCTGGAGCCCTTTGGGGTGTTTGCGGATATTGGCTGCGGCATCTCCTCGCTGCTGCCCATTGACGCCATTTCCATTTCCCGGATTGAGCACCCGCGGGAGCGGTTTGCCCCGGGCATGGACATTCGCGCGGTGGTGAAAAGCGTGGAGAATGGGCGTGTGACGCTCTCGCACAAGGAACTGCTGGGCACCTGGGCCCAGAATGCCGCCCGGTTTAAGGCCGGGGAAACGGTGGGGGGGATTATCCGCAGCGTGGAAAGCTACGGGGTTTTTGTGGAACTGGCCCCCAATTTGGCCGGGCTGGCGGAGTTGAAGGGGAATATCTTTCCGGGGCAGCAGGCCAGCGTGTTTATTAAAAGCGTGCTGCCTGCCCGGATGAAAATCAAGCTGATCATTATAGAAACCTTTGACAGCGAGCCCAGCAGGCCCCGGCAGCCGGTATACTTTTTTGAGGGGGACCATATGGGGGAGTTTGTGTACTCGCCCCCGGAGAGCGAACGGCATATCAGCGTAAAATTTTAGGGAGCCTGACGGCTCCCTTTTTGGTGGGCGGGGTAGGGCTTGCTTGGAAATAGGGGGAAAGGCGGGCTTTTGCCTAGCAGGGGCCCCTTTCTGCGTGAAAAAACCTCGCCAACCGAAAGATGGCGAGGTTTTTTAGACAAGCCCTAAGCGGTGGTGGCGGTTTTGGAGCCTTTGGGCTGCTTGGGCTGGATATCCCCGGCGGCGGTAAGGGCCATTTTGGTGAGGGTGGGGCCGACCAGCTCGTAGATCAGCACGCCAAAGAGCACGATGCTGCGGATGGTGGAGCCGATATCCCCCAGCACCCCCACCTGGGAGGCCATGCCCAAGGCCACCCCCGCCTGGGGCAGCAGGGTGATACCCAGGTACTTCTGGATGGCGGGGCTGCACTGGGCGGCTTTGCTGCTGGCCATCGCCCCGAAATACTTGCCCAGGGAGCGGGACAGGATATAGACCACCCCGATGCCCACCACGGCCAGGTCGGTGAACACGTCCAGGTGTAGTTCGGCGCCGCTGAGCACGAAGAACAGGGTGAGCAGGGGGGCGGACCACTTGTCCGCCCGGCCCATAAGGTCTTCGGAATTGGGGCAGGTGTTGCAGAACACGGTGCCCATCATCATGCAGACCAGCAGGGAGGAGAACTTTACGGTGAGCCCGCCCAGAGGCAGGGTGATCATGGACAGGGCCACGGCTGCCACCACGAACCCGGCGATCATGGCCACCCGGTTGCGGTTGGAGAGGAACCAGCGCTCCATAAAGGTGAGGACCCAGCCCAAAAGCGCGCCCAAGGCCAGGGAAAGGAGGATCTCCAGCAGGGGCTCTACGGCGATGGAGGCCAGGCTGGCGCTGTTGGACTCCATGGCCTGGGCCGCGCCAAAGGAGATGGCGAAGATGACCAGGCCCACGGCGTCATCCAGGGCCACCACAGGCAGCAGGAGCTCGGTGAGGGGGCCCTTGGCCTTGTACTGGCGTACCACCATAAGGGTGGCCGCAGGGGCCGTGGCGGCGGCGATAGCCCCCAAGGTGATGGCGGCGGAAACGGGTAGCTTGTCCCCCAAAAACAGGTGGAGGACCAACAGGGCGGCATCGACCAGCAGCGTGGCGGCCAGGGCCTGGAAGATGCCCACAATGACCGCGGCCCGGCCGGTGGTGCGCAGGGAGGAGAGGCGGAACTCGCTGCCAATGGCAAAGGCGATAAAGCCAAGGGCTACGTCGGAGATGGGCTGGTAGGTTTCTACCAGCGCAAAGCTGCCAAAGCCCAGGCCCGGCACGCCCAGCCGGCCCAAAAGGCAGGGGCCCAGCAGCACGCCGGCGATCAGGTAGGAGGTGACGTCCGGCAGGTGGAAACGCTTGAACAGGCGGGTCATCAGCAGGCCGGCCACCAGGGCTACGGAAATGCATAGGAGCAAAATCATGGGGTTATCCTTCTTTTCTATAATAAAGTGGGAGAAACGAAAAGGAACGCCGGGCGCAAAACCCGGCATCCCTTATAGTACACTTCCGGTAGGGATTTGTCAACTTGTGGAAAGGGGGAAACTTGCAGAATATGGGCGTTTTTTTGGCCATATTCACAGGCGGTTTTAGGGATCGTTTGAAAAATCGAAAACGCCGTCTTTTGCCCGATTTCGCAAAGCGAACATCGAAAGCGGCCATCTTCCGCGTCAAAAATCCTCGTCAACCACGAGGTTGCCTTGCGGTTTTTTTCTTGAATCTGGCCACTTCTGGCCAAAAAGCCAACATTTCCTCTATTTTCAAACAAGCCCTAGGCTTTGGCGCGCTGGGCGATGATTTGGGCCATTTCGCCCACATTGCGCATGGAGGAGATCTCCCCCATCTTAAACTTCATGCGGAACTCCCGCTCTACGGCGGAGATGAGGGTGATGTGCTCCAGGCTGTCCCAGTCCTCGATATCATCGGCGGTGGTTTGGGGGCCGACGCGGATGGTGCGGTCGTCGAAAACCTCCTGGAATACACGGTTTAGGCGGGTGAAGATTTCTCTTTCGTTCATGGGGATCGTCCTTTCTGTGGTTTGTTATGGTGTGGGTATGGGATGCGGGGGTTACGCGCCTTCGGGGGGCGATACCTCTATGACCTGGCACTTCTTTTGGTAGCCCGCCAAGGGGAGTTCCCAAACGGTGCCGCCGGTTTCGTCTTTGGACACCAGGGTAAAGCCAAAGCTTTGGTAGAGGCCCTTGACCATGCCGTTTTTGGCGGTGGGGTAGTAGAAACCCCGGAGGGTTTGCAGCCCCCGCTTTTGGCAGCAGGCGGCCAGCTCGTCCAGCATGGCCAGTTCCATGTCCCGCTTGAGCACCCGGCAGCTCATCAGCCAGAGTTCGATATCCAGGGCGCTGCCGTTTATTTGGCCGATGACCACCGACACCACGCCGTTGTCCCCGAACTTGTCCGTCAGCTTGCCGAACAGCCGGATACGGGCCGGGTCCTGATAGGTGTCTTCCATCTGCTGGGGGGTGTAGCGGCGGGTGGTCAGGTTGAACTGGTTGGATTTGTTGGTCAACTGGGTGATGCGGCTGAGGTATACGGGTTGGAAGTCGCCGATAAAGGCGTGCATCTCCAGGCTGCGCAGATACTGGCCGTAGTCGGCAAACTGGGCCTGCTGGGCGGCCCGCTGGGCGTTGGCCCGGTACATCTCCCCCCGGCCCAGGTCGTCTTTGCTGAAGTTGGTGGCCTCGAAATAGCCGCCCCGGTCTATGTTGACGATGTAGTTTTCTACCGCGTCCATCTCCGGCACGGCGGTACCGGGCAGTTGGGCCCGGACGATCGCCCGCTCGGCTGGGTTGTCATCGGCAAACACCAGGGACTCGGGGAGGATGTCCAGTTGGCGGGCGGTTTCGGCCAGGTTGCGGTCCTTGTTCTCCCAGTTGGCCTTGATGGCCACAAAATCCTCTGGGCGCAGGAGGCCTTCCGGGTGGCGCAGGCCGGCCAGGGCGTTTTCCTCGTCGTTTTTGGAGCAGACCGTTAACAGGACGCCAGCGGCGCTGAGTTGCTTAAGGTAGCTTTGGAACTCGTAATAGGATTGGCTGACGCCGGTTTCCTGGCCGATCTCGATGCCGTCCACCCCGTCATCGCCTACCACGCCGCCCCAAAGGGTGTTGTCCAGGTCCAGGGCCAGGGCCTTTTTGTTGCGGCCGAACAGGGACTTGACGATATGGGCCACGCTGAAGGCAAAGGCCGGGATGGCCTCGAAACACATGGCGTACTTGTACATGGTCCAGAAGGCGGGGTCGGCCCAGCGGCGCAGGCCGAAGTCCGCGGCCAGGTAGGCGGCATCGTTGAGGTAAAAGCCCGGATGGGCCTGGGCGTAGGCGGCAAAGGCCCCGTTCAGCCGGGCGGTAAAATGGCCCCGGCCGTGGACGTCCCAGCCGTCCCGGTTGCCCAGCACCCGGTAGAGGGGAGGCTCGAAATTGTTCTGGATGATGGGGCAGCGCAGCTTTTCGCTTATGCTTTGCCACATGGCCTGAAAGCGGCCCAACTCGGCGGTGAACTTCTCCTCCACCTGTTGGGGGCTGTCTGTGAGGGCGGGCCACTGGGTGATGTTGCGGCTGGTGGTGTGGACGAAAACCAGATCCGGCCCAAAGTCCAGCAGTGCGTCGGGGGGGAACATGGCGTCCTGAAAATATTGGCCATATTCGGACTGGTAGAATGCCGGCTGGATGCCGGCATCCAGCAAAAACAGCTCCAGGGTGCTGACGATGTCATGGGTGGTGGAGCCCCCCAGTACGGCGATTTTTTTGGGGATGCGGGGGGATTCGTCCGCCAGCAGGGCCCGGCGCAGGGCTTTCCGCCGGCGGATGATCTCGCCGGCATCAAAGGGGTATTCCAGTTCTCTCATAGCTGCCTCCTTGTGGTCAGGATGTGGGGCCGGTGTAGGGGTCTGTAATGGTTTCGCCGGCGTTTTGGGTGATCATGCTGCCGATATACCCGGCGTTTTCCCCCACCACCGAGAAGGACGACATGGTGAATACCACGTCGGTGATGCCCATATCCCGGATAAAACTGACCAGGTTGCGGTTGAAATACCGGGCGTCCAGCACAATGACCTGCTGGAAGGAGTTGGTGTAGAAGGGCACGGTGGCATTGCCGTAGCTGTCTTTGACTACCAGCAGCTTGCGGCCGTTTTGCACCTGGGTATCGGCCCGGACTACGTACTGGTCGCCGCCCAAATAGTACAGGTAGGCGTCGCCCGCCTGCCCGGTGACCCCCTGGGCGAACAGGTCGTCGTCGTCCCACTCGAAACCGAAATCACCGTTATAATACACGGCGCTGTAGGGGGCGGAGGGGATATAGTAGGTGAAAGTTTCCGGGTCATTGAGCAGGTAGGAGGACTGGCTGAAGGCGTACAGGGTGCCCACGAAGTTCTCGATGGTACCGGGGGTGTAGGCGGAGAGGTCATCGAAGGGGACGCCTGCCGCCGAGGCCAGGGCCTGGGCCGCGTAATAGGCCCCCAGGGGCTGCCAGTGGTGGTCGGTGCGGCTGTAGATGTCCTCGCCGGCGTGCTGGGCCAGGATGGGGCACAGGTTGATGGCGTGGATGCCCGCGTCCAAAAGGGCATGGGTGTCATCAAAGCACTTGGACTGGTCGGCGGAGTACTCCCGCTGGCTGTCCGGGATATAGAACTGGCTGGACAGAGGGGCGGGCATGGAGTAGATCTGGACGCTGTCCCCCAGTTGGCGGTGGAGCTCGTTGAGGCCCTGGGCGTAGGTATCGCCCACGCCGCCGGCAAAGAGCTCGAGGCCCCGGTAGTGGCCGCCCTGCTTGATGATGGTGATGCCGTTGGAGGAGTCCACATCCTCCGCGGGGGGCATATTGGCCGGGACAGGGGTGGGGTCTGCCATATGGCGGCCCGCGGCGCCCTCCAGGGACACATTGACCCCGGCGCCTACCTGGCCGGCGGCACCGGCACCGTCCGGGGTGGGCTGGGGGGCGTTGCCGTTTTCAGGCGGGGTGGGCTGGGCGGCAGAGGGGCCGGCCGGGGTGTCCGGGCCGGTTTGGCTACCCTGCTGGTTGACCTTTTTGATGTTGCCGCTGATCTCCACAAAGCCGTCCTCATTGGCGGCGGCTATGCCGAAGATGGACTTGAAGTTGTTGCCCATATGCTTGAAACCGTCCCGGTTGGGCACGGTATCGTCATAAAAGGTGGCGATGCCGGCGGTGAACTCGCCGGAAAAATAGCTTTGGAGGGAAAAGGCCGGGAAGGTGGCTAGCTGGCGCTTTTCGATGGCGGACTCGGTGGGGCGGGGCAGCAGGGCCAGCAGCACGGCGGCGGACAGGAAACACAGGGCCAGCACGCCGGCGAGGATGAGGGACAGGCGCTTTTCCAGCAGGGCCCGGCGGTCCTGGGTTTTGCGGCGGGCGCGGGGGACCGGGCCTGCCGCCTGCTGGGTGGAGGCACCGGGGGCGGATACCTGCGGGGCGGGGGGCCCGGCCGGGCCATAGGCGGGCGTGTAACCGGCGGGCTCCGCAGGGGCGCTGGGCAGGTCGAAGGTACTGGTCAGGGAGTCCAGCAGGATATCGGAGCCGGTGTAGGCGGGGGGATCTGCCGGAGGGGCCGGGCGGGCCTGCCGGATAACGGTGGTGCGGGAAGGGTCCCGCTGGCGGGGCTGCCGGCCGGGGGCGAACAGGGAGAGGTCATAGGGCACACCGGGGCGGTTGCTGTATGCCTGCCCCGGCTGGCGGGTGGTTTGGATGGGCGGGGAGATACGCCCCTGGGACGTGCTGGGCGGGGCCGGGCGGCGGTAATGGTTATCCATAGACGTTCACCTTCCTTTATATAAAGTGGGGCGCGGCATCAGAAACGCCAGTAGAGGAACACGTTGTTGGTGGAATCCACCAGGAGGATGCTGACAATGGCCAGCAGGCCCAGGCACAGCACGGTGGAGCCGACCCGGCCGGTAATGTACAGGGTATCGTTGCCGCTTTCCAGGAAAAAGCTTTTGACTTTGGGCAGCAGCGGTAGGCTGAACAGGATGGAGCCGCCGACCAGGAAAATGTTGTTGAGGAAAGACACCCAGGTGATGGAGTCCCAGAAGGGGGCGCTGTTGGTGAGCATACTGACACCGGAAAGGTTGAGGAAAAACTGCCCCAACTGGCCTAGGTCCTCAAAATAGAAAATGCCGAAACCGATGATGATGACCAGCTTGCTGTAGATATGTTTCCACCAAACAGGCCAGCTTTTGATGCGCTTTTTGCCCAATTTTTGCTCAAAGAAGATGAAACAGCCGAAGTACAGGCCCCAGAGGATGTAGTTCCAGGCGGCGCCATGCCAGACGCCGGTGCAGAACCACACCAGGAACAGGCTGAAATACTTGCGGTTTTGGCCGAAAATGGGCACATAGAGCAGATAGTCGCGGAAAAAGGAGCCCAGGGAGATGTGCCAGCGCTGCCAGAACTCGGCAATGGTTTTGCAGGCAAAGGGGTGGCGGAAGTTCTCGTCAAAATGGAAACCGAACATACGGCCCAGGCCGATGGCTATGTCCGAATAGCCGCTGAAGTCAAAATAGACGTACAGGGAATAGGCGATGACCGTGTACCAGGTGCCCAGCACCGACAGGCCGGTGATATCTTTGCCGAAAAAGGTGGCCACAATGGCCCACAGGTTGTTGGCCAGGATCACCTTTTTGGCCAGGCCGACGATCACCCGCAAGGCCCCCTCGCACAGGTCGGTGACAGTGACCTGGCGGTTCTCGATCTCGTCCTCGACCACGCTGTAGCGCACGATGGGGCCGGCGATCAGTTGGGGGAACAGGGAGAGGTACAGGAGGAAACGGGTCCAATGCCTTTGCACGGTGACGCTTTCCCAGTAGCAGTCCAGCACATAGGAGATGGCCTGGAAGGTGAAAAAGCTGATGCCGATGGGCATACGGATTTGGGGCACGGGCAGTTGGAGGCCGGTGAGGCCGTTGAAGTTTTCTACCAGGAAACCGCTGTACTTGAAGATGACCAGCAGGGCGATGTCTATGATAATGCCGGCTGCCACGGCGGCTTTGGCGCCAGGGGTGCCCCGGCTTTTTTCCACCAGCAGGCCGATGGCCCAGTTCAGCAGGGAACTGAACAGGAGCAGGAGGATCCACAGGGGCTCGCCCCAGGCGTAGAAAACCAGGGAGAACACAATGAGCACCACGTTTTTGGCGGGCAGGCTGCGGGCCAGCAGGTAGCAGATAAGGCAAAGGGGCAGGAAACAGTATATGAAAAACAAATCGGCAAAGACCATGACGACATCTCCTTTTCGGGCGGTTTTGGGACAAGGGGCGGGGGCTTTCGGCAAATTTTGCCAGGCGGGCCCAAAGCCCCCTTACGCGCCGGGGCTACGCCGCCCATGGGACGGCGTGGGGGCAGGCACCCAGCCCTTTATCAGGGCCGGCGGTCGATATTGGTACGGGTGCGGGTGGTTTTTTGGCCGCGGTACGCGCCGGTGGCCCGGCTGGACGAGCGGATATGTAGGGTGGGGCGGCTCTCGTAATGCAGCACATTGGTGCGGGACGGGGTGATAATCGGGCTGCGCCGGTGGACCCCGTGGCGGCTGCCCCGCCTGCGGCGGTGGCCCTGGCCGGCCAGTACAAATACCGCGATGCTGAGAACCGCGACCGCCCCGGCCGCGCAGGCAACCCACACCAGCACAGGGACGGCCCCCTTCTTTTTGCCGGTTTTGACGCTGACGATGGAGCCCTGGCTGGACGCGGGGTCCTGGGAGGGGGCGCCGAATACCTCCGGGTGGGCGGCACAGTAGGCATCTGCCTGGGATACAGCGGCGGAAAAAAACTTGGCGGCGCCGGCGTCGTAGTTTTTGGCGCTGAAGTCCGGCTCAAGCTGCTGGTCCAGTAGGGTTTTCAGGCTCTCGGTGGTAAAGCTGTCCTTCAGCCGGGAACCGGACACGGCCAGGTAGTCTTCATCGGCGATGGACAGGGCCAGGAGCAGGCCCCGGCCCTCAGGGCCGCCTACCTGCCAGTTGTCCATCAGCCCCCGCAGATAGGCGACTCGCTGGGGGTAATCGCCGGCCGGCAGGCTGTTGACGGCCAGCACCACAACCTGTACCCCATATTTTTCATAGAGGGTGGCGTTTTTGGCCAGGATGTCCGCACGGGTGGCCTCGCCCAGTACATTGGGCTCATCATAATAATAGAACGCCTGCCCGGGCTGGGGGTACTGGGTGGCGGGCGCGCTCTCTGCCCGGGCCGGCGTGGGGGTACAATATAGGGACGCTAAAAGCAGCAGGACGGTTACGGCGCCAGTTAAAAAAATGCGCGGGGCTGCGTGCAGCCGGGCTGTAATGGCTTTCACGGGTACATCTACCTCTCCTCCGGGGATATGCGAATACGCGCCGCCCCTTTAACCGCATAGGGGCCGCGCTCTGCCGTGGGCAATATCTTACCCTATTCTACTCTGATTGGCCTAATATGTCAAGTAGCGCCCACAGCAGGGCGGGCCTATAAAAAGAGTTTATGACGAAATGTTGGCCTTCGGCGATGGAGAGTTGGCGTAGCCAACTCTTGGGCTTTGATTCTCGGCTGCCGCCTCGGCCGGCGACGGGAAATCGCCACTGGCGATTGTCGCCCCCTAAAAACCCCACCACCTTTGAAAAGGTGGACGAAACTTTTATTGTTTGCCCGTTTGAAAAGGGCGAGGGCCACCGGCTACTTGGCGCAGCCAAGTAGAGCGGCCGTC
>CANOFK010000025.1 GCA_947565265.1 uncultured Clostridia bacterium
GCGGCTTTAAGCTGATCCAGCCCTCCGGCGACAGGTCCATCCTGCCCTGACCCTATGGCATACTCTATCATTTAACAGGAGGAATACAGCATGAACCGATTCATTCGCACCCTGGTCTGGGTCGCCGTGGGGGCCGCGGCAGGGGTAGGGTACCATCATCTGGCCAAAAAATGCCGGCAGCAGGAGGCCGGCGGCCAGGTGCTCCGTCACTCCGGCACCCGTACCATCGAAACCAGGCGGCTGATCCTGCGCCGTTTTAAGGTGGAGGATGCCCAGTCCATGTATGACAACTGGGCCAGCGATCCGGAGGTTACGAAATACCTGATCTGGCAGCCCCATGTCAGCGCCGAGGCCACTGCCGAGCTGCTGGAGGACTGGGAGGGCAGCTACGAGCAGGGCTCCTATTACAACTGGGCCATTGTCCTCAAAGAACTGGGCGAGCCCATTGGCTCCATCAGCGTGGTCGAGCAGAAGGACGACCTGAAAAAAGCCCATATCGGCTACTGCATCGGCAAAAAATGGTGGCGCCAGGGCATTATGACCGAGGCCCTGGGCGCCGTCATCCGGTATCTCTTCAGCGAAGGCTACCAGCGCATTGACAGCCGCCACGACCCCCGGAACCCCCATTCCGGCGACGTGATGAAAAAGTGCGGTATGCAGTATGAGGGCACCCTGCGCAACTACGATTGGAACAACCAGGGCTACTGCGACGCCTGTTTCTACTCTATTTTGGCAGGGGAATACACAGGAGGTGACAGCCAATGAGGCTTTGCGGCGCGGATATTATTGTAAAAACCCTGATCGAGCAGGGGGTAGAGGTGGTGTTCGGCTACCCCGGCGGGCAGATCATCAACGTGTACGACTCCCTGTATAAGTACCGGGACCAGTTGCGCCATGTACTCACCGCCCACGAGCAGGGCGCCGCCCATGCCGCCGACGGCTACGCCCGGGCCAGCGGCAAGCCCGGTGTAGTCATTGCTACCAGCGGGCCAGGGGCCACCAACCTGATCACCGGCATTGCCACAGCCTATCTGGACTCCGTGCCCCTGGTGGCCATCACCGGCAATGTACCCACCGCCCAGCTGGGCACGGACAGTTTCCAGGAAATCGACATCACCGGCCTTACCCTCCCCATCACCAAGCACAACTACATTGTGGGCTCGGTGGAGGAACTGGCCGCTACCATCCGGGAGGCCTTCCAACTGGCCATGTCCGACCGCCCCGGCCCCGTGCTGGTGGATGTGCCCAAGAATATCCAGATCGCCCAGTGCGATTACCAGCCCCAGCCCCCTGCCCTGCCGGACGAAAAATTCCCGGCCAAGGACGTGCGCATCCAAGCCGCGGCCGCGTGCATCAACAGCGCCCGCAAGCCCTTCCTCTACTTCGGGGGCGGTTTGCTGAATTCCGGGGCCCAGGAAGAACTCCTAGCCCTGTCCGACCGGATCTCCGCGCCCATAGGCTGCTCCTTCATGGGCATCTCCGGGGTGCCCACCAGCCACCCCCGGTTTTTGGGGATGCAAGGGATGCACGGGCACTACGCCTCCTCCATGGCCATGCACCACGCCGACTGCATCATTGCCCTGGGCGTGCGTTTCAATGACCGGGTCACTGGCAACCGGGAGAAATTCGCCACCAAGGCCCAAATCGTCCACATTGATGTGGACGGGGCTGAGCTTTCCAAAAACATCCCCTCGACCCATGCCCTGCGGGGCGACTTAAAGCTTACCTTGCAAAAGCTGCTGCCCCTCATCGAGCCCCGCCAGCATAGCAGTTGGAACCAGGCCGTAGAGCAGTTGAGAAACGACGAGCGCTGGTCCCTGGACCGCCGGGAGGGCCTGACCCCCCGCAACGCCTTGCAGGCCCTGGACCGCTACACCGGCGGCTCCCTGCCCGTGGCCACCGACGTGGGCCAGCACCAGATGTGGGCCGCCCAGACCCTCAGTTTTTCCCAAAGCCGGCGGTTCATCTCCAGCGGCGGGCTGGGCACCATGGGCTTTGGGCTGGGGGCCGCCATCGGGGCGCAAATCGCCACCGGCCAGCGCACGGTACTGGTCACCGGCGACGGCAGTTTCGGTATGTGCCTCAACGAGCTGGCCACCGCCGTGCACGAGCGCATCCCCCTGGTCATCCTGCTGATGAACAACGGCGTATTGGGCATGGTGCGCCAGTGGCAGACCCTGTTCTTTGACAAACACTACTCCAATACCGTGCTGGACCGCCAGACAGACTTCATCGCCCTGAGCAGGGCTTTTGGCGCGGACGGCGTGCGGGTGGAAAGCCTTGAAACGCTGGAGGCCGCCCTCAAACAGGCTTTTGCCGCAGAAGGCCCCTTCCTCATTGACTGCGTGATCGATAAGGACGAATTCGTGCTGCCCATGCTGCCCCCCGGAGGGAGCATGGACGATATCATCGTAAAGGTGGGTGACTGATATGCAGAACTTTACCATAGCCGTACTGGTAAAAAACGAGTTCGGCGTGCTGAACCGGGTAACCAGTATGTTCCGCCGCCGCCGGTTCAGCATCAAAAGCCTTAGCGTCAGCGAAACCGAGTCCACGGCCAAATCCCGCATCACCATTGTTTCCGACGGGGGCGGCCGGGAGAAAAGCCAACTGATCGACCAGTTGTACAAGCTGCCCGTGGTCATCTCCATTATGGAGATCAAGGAAGAAGAGTGCATTACCAGCGAGCTGTTGTTGCTAAAGGTAGAGAACCGCTCCGAGTTGCGCAGTGACATCCACGCCGCCGCCGAGGCCTTCGGGGCCAAGATCGTCGACTACACACGGGATTCCGTTGTGCTGCAAATGGTGGGCAGTGCCCGCAGCATCGACGCCTTTATCGAGGTCATGCAGGACTACACCGTGCTGGAGATCTGCCGCACCGGGGTAATCTCCCTGGAGCGTGGCAGCATCCCCATGGAAAAACGCACGGAGATCTACTAGGGCTTGTTTGAAAAATCGAAAACGCCGTCTTTTTACCCAGAAACAACCATCTTCTGCGTCGAAAATCCTCGTAATACGCAAGTATTACTTGCGGTTTTCTCCTTGAATCTGACCGTTTCTGGTCAAAAATCCGTCATTTCCTCTATTTTCAAACAAGCCCTAGGCCCGCTACATTCCGGCCGGATACCGCCTGTGGTACAGGCCCTGTATCGTGTATATTGCCCCTATCACCGTTGATTTTCCCTATTTGCTTGAAAGGTGGGTTCCGAATGATTACCTTGACCTGGCTGGGCCATTCCTGTTTCCGGGCCGTTTGCGGCCCCCATACCGTCATCCTTGACCCCTTCGCCCCCGGCAGCGTCCCCGGGCTGCGGGATATCCACGAAGAGGCCCAACTGGTGCTCTGCAGCCACGAGCACTTTGACCACAACTACCGGGAGGGTGTCCGCCTCACCGGCGGCGCCCCTATCCCCTACCGGGCTTACCCCTCCTTCCACGACGACTGCCTGGGTGCCCAGCGGGGCCCCAACCAAATCCACGTCCTGGAGGATAGCGGCGTGCGGGTTGCCCATATGGGCGATATCGGCTCCATGCCCGCTCCGGAGGTCCTGGAGCAGCTCCGGGGCGTAGAGGCCCTGCTCCTCCCCGTAGGCGGCCACTACACCGTAGGCCCCCAGCAGGCCATGGAGATCGTAAAGGCCATCGGCCCCCTGGTCGTAATCCCCATGCATTACCGCTCCCCGGACTTCGGCTTTGACGTGCTGGGGCCTGTGGAAGATTTCCTCTCCCTGTGCGGCAGTTGGCGCCAGGCCGAAGGGGACCGGGTGGAGATCACCCAAGACATGGAGCCGGGCACGGTGGTGCTCCGGTACCCCCAGGCCTAATGGACGGCCTTGCCCTTGTGCCCCTGACGGAGGAAAACCTGCCCCTGGCCCAGGCCATAGACCGGGGCGATGTGAGCGGGGCCTTTGTGGACTCCGCAGACGCCATATGGGAACTGACCCGCTGGGGGCAGGCCCACGGCTGTGTGGGCCACACCTTTCTGGTGATGTACACAGGCCGCTGTATCGGCCTGATCTTGCTGGGCGAGGCCATCCCCTGGGCCTCCGACCCGCCGGAAATGGCCGCCCGGCCCTTTTACCGGCTGATGGGCTTTGTGCTGGACCGCCGCTACCGGGGCCGGGGCCTTGGCGGGCAGGTACTGGAGATGGCCATAGCCCGCTGTTTCCGGGACTTCGGCCCCCGGTCCATTGCCTTGGGCGTACACCGGGATAACCTGCGCGCCGGGCAATTCTACCGCCGCCACGGCTTTGTACAGACCCGGTACATGGAAGGGGACGACTTCTACTACCTAAAGTTTTTTGATCCGCCCAATACCGAAAGGGATCCCTTATCTTAATTACTTATATTATTGAAAAGAGGTTTTTATCATGGCAAGAATTTTCTATCAGCAGGACTGCGACCTCCAACGGCTCAGCGGCAAAACCGTGGCCATCATCGGCTACGGCTCCCAGGGCCATGCCCACGCCCTGAACCTGAAGGACAGCGGCATCAACGTGATCGTCGGCCTGTACGAGGGCAGCAAAAGCTGGCAGAAAGCCGAAAGCCAGGGCCTTACGGTGATGACCTCCGCCCAGGCCGCCAAAGCCGCCGATATCATCATGATCCTCATTAACGATGAGAAACAGGCCAAGCTTTATAAAGAGAGCATCGAACCCAACCTCACCGAGGGCAAGACCCTGGCCTTTGCCCACGGTTTCAACATCCATTTCGGGTGCATCAAGCCCCCCAAAAATGTCAACGTCATCATGGTTGCCCCCAAGGGCCCCGGCCACACCGTGCGCAGCGAGTACCAGGCCGGTAAAGGCGTGCCCTGCCTCATTGCTGTAGAGCAGGACGCCACCGGCGACGCCTGGGACCTGGGCCTTGCCTACGCCCTGGGGATTGGCGGCGCCCGGGCCGGCGTGCTGGAAACCACCTTCCGCACCGAAACCGAAACCGACCTGTTCGGCGAGCAGGCCGTGCTGTGCGGCGGCGTGTGCGCCCTGATGCAGGCCGGCTACGAAACCCTGGTAGAGGCAGGCTATGACCCCCGCAACGCCTACTTCGAGTGCATCCATGAAATGAAACTCATCGTAGACCTGATCTATCAAAGCGGCTTTGCCGGTATGCGCTACTCCATCAGCAACACCGCCGAGTACGGCGACTACATCACCGGCCCCAAGATCATCACCGAAGAAACCAAAAAATCCATGAAACAGATCCTGAAGAATATCCAGGACGGCACCTTTGCCAAAGACTTCCTGCTGGATATGTCCGATGCCGGCGCCCAGGTGCACTTCAACGCCATGCGCAAGCTGGCCGGCGAACACCCCTCCGAGGTGGTGGGCGAGGACATCCGCAAGCTGTACAGTTGGAGCGACGAGGACAAGCTGATCAACAACTGAGAACGGGGGCTATACCGTGAAAAGGTTTGCCGCTTTGGCTTTGGCCCTGCTCCTTGCGCTGGGCCTGTACGGGTGTTTGCCTAAAAGCAGCACCGTTACCAAAATAGAATCCGTACCGGTTGACGATACATCCCTCTATGGGCACAGCCTGGAACTGGCCGGGCTGCTGGAGGAAATGCTCCAATCGCCGGCGTACTTTACGCTGATGAGCGACGCTGACAGCCTGCACGAGGTGATCACCCCGCTGATGCGTGCCGGCCTGTCCGAGCCTGCGGGCGCCTATCTGGTCAGCCTGCCCCCGGACGCGCTGCCACAGCTGATGGCTGCGGCCGAAGTAGATCTGGACCAGTTCTCCGGCGGGCTACAGGCATTCCTGCAACGCCGGATGCTCAACGCGGTACCCAGCATCCTCAACGCCCAGGCCGGGGCCGAAACCCTTGCCGCGGCCAGTATCCTTACCGCCTCCAAAGCCTGGGCCGGGGAAACCCTGGAGCAGGGCTGCTACGTGGTGCTCCACTACCCCCATGCCTGCCCGGTCATGGTTTCCTTCTGCGGCGGAGAGGGGCTTGTGGAGGGTACCGCCACCATGCTCATCGGCGCCACCCTGGAGGAGGACGCCCTACAGGGCCTGTCCGGGCTGTTTGATTCCCTGGGCATCGAGGGTATCGAAGTCCGAAAACTGGAAACCGGTCATGACTAAGCAAACTGACCAAACTGACTAAACTGACCAAATCAGGGTAGGGCCTCTGCCCTGCCCTGTACTTTTTATAAGGAGAAATCAACATGGTAAGCGACAACATCAAGCTGACTCCCCAGAACGCCCCCCACCGGGCGCTGTACCACGCCCTGGGCCTCACCGAGGAGGAGATCGCCCGGCCGCTGGTGGGCATTGTCAGTTCCTATAACGAGATCGTCCCCGGCCACATAAACCTGGACAAGGTGGTGGACGCGGTCAAGCTGGGGGTAGCCATGGCCGGGGGCACGCCCATTGTGTTCCCCGCCATTGCCGTGTGCGACGGCATTGCCATGGGCCATGTGGGGATGAAATACTCCCTGGTCACACGGGACTTGATCGCCGATTCCACCGAGGCCATGGCCCTGGCCCACGGCTTTGACGCCCTGGTGATGGTGCCCAACTGCGACAAAAACGTGCCCGGCCTGCTCATGGCCGCCGCCCGGCTAAACCTGCCCACGGTGTTCGTCAGCGGCGGGCCCATGCTGGCCGGCCATGTAGACGGGGAAAAGACCAGCTTTTCTTCCATCTCCGAGGCCGTAGGGGCCTTTAACGCCGGGAAGATCACCGAGGAAAAACTCCGGGAGTACGAGTGCAAAACCTGCCCCGGCTGCGGCTCCTGCTCCGGTATGTACACCGCCAACTCCATGAACTGCCTTACCGAGGTGCTGGGCATGGGCCTGCGGGGCAACGGCACCATCCCCGCAGTGTACGCCGCCCGTATCGAGCTGGCCAAGCACGCCGGCATGACCGTGATGGATATGCTCAAAAAAGACATCCGCCCCCTGGACATTCTGACCGAAGAGGCTTTCCAAAACGCCCTCACGGTAGATATGGCCCTGGGCTGCTCCACCAACTCCATGCTGCACCTGCCGGCCATCGCCCACGAGTGCGGCATTGATATCGACCTGGACATCGCCAACGCCATCAGCGAAAAAACCCCCAACCTGTGCCACCTGGCCCCCGCCGGGCGCACCTATGTAGAGGACCTGGACGAGGCCGGCGGCGTGTACGCCATTATGCACGAGTTAAACAAAAAGGGCCTCCTGCACACCGGCTGTATGACCGTAACCGGCAAAACCGTGGGCGAGAACATCGCCCACACCCCCAACCGGGACCCCTCGGTCATCCGGCCCATTGAGAACCCCTACAGCGAAACCGGCGGTATCGCCGTGCTCAAGGGCAACCTGGCCCCCGAAGGCTCGGTGGTCAAGCGCTCCGCCGTGGCCCCGGAAATGCTGGTGCACGAGGGCCCCGCCCGTATCTTCGAGTGCGAGGAGGACGCCCAGGCAGCCATCAACGCCGGGCAGATCCGCCCCGGCGACGTGGTGGTCATCCGCTACGAGGGTCCCAAGGGCGGCCCCGGTATGCGGGAGATGCTCAACCCCACCTCCGCCATTATGGGCATGGGGCTGGGCAATTCCGTGGCGCTGATTACCGACGGCCGGTTCTCCGGGGCCACCCGGGGGGCCTGCGTAGGGCATATCTCCCCCGAGGCCGCCAGCGGCGGGCCCATCGGCATTGTGCAGGAGGGCGACCCCATCCGTATCGACATCCCCGCCAACCGGATCGAACTGCAAATCAGCCCCGAAGAATTTGACCGCCGTATGGCCGCCTTCACCCCCAGGCAGAAGGCGCTTTCCGGCTACTTAAAACGCTACGCGGCCCTGGTTTCCAGCGGGGCCAAAGGCGCGGTGCTGAACTGATGGCCAAAAAGCTTTCCAAGCTGGCCCTGCGGCTGCGGTCCATGACCGTGTTCCGGGGCCTGCTGGAGGACCCCGTCATCGCCTCCCTCATCCGCTGCCTGGAGCGGCTTTCGGGGGGCCCGGAGCGCTTTGTGCCCGCCTACGGCGAGTTGGTCGCTCGGCTGTACCAGGCCGGGTACGTAAACCTCACCTGCTACATCCGGGACCGGGTGTTTGAAAGCGACAATATCTACATCCGGGAGATGGGCGCGGGACGCCTGCCGGACAAGCTGCTGCTGGACGGCACCGTGCTGGACCTGGAAACCCTCAGCGACGCCGCGGCCCTGGACGCCGCCCGGCTGCTGGCCGAGGCCAACTGTACCCTGCCCCTGGCCCGGTTCGAGGGGAAAAAGGTCAACCTGACCAACGAGTACGGCGAGCGCGCCAAAGAGGTGGCCAAGTTCGGCTACGGCATCTACGCCGGCCACCCCATGTTCTGCCTGGATAGCGCCGGGCACATCCGGCCGGTCCAGTCCCCGGACCCGGTGCGGCTCTCCTCCCTGGCCGGCTACCAGCGGGAAAAAGCGGCCATCATGGGCAACACCCTGGCCCTGCTTAAGGGCAAGCCCGCCGCCAATATGCTCCTTACCGGCGACGCCGGCACCGGCAAATCCTCCACGGTAAAGGCCGTGGCCAACGAGCTCTGGCAGCAGGGCCTGCGCATTCTGGAGGTACGCAAAGAGCAGTTGCACCTGCTGCCCGCCGTGCTGGGCCAGCTTAACGAGAACCCCCTCAAGTTCATCCTCTTTATCGACGACCTGAGTTTCCAGCAGGATGACGACGATTTCAGCGCCCTCAAGGCCATGCTGGAGGGCTCGGTGTCCGCCAAAAGCCGGAACGTGGCCATTTACGCCACCAGCAACCGCCGCCACCTGGTCAAAGAGAAATTCTCCGACCGGGAGGGCGACGAGGTGCACCGGCAGGACGCCATGCAGGAGATCATCTCCCTTTCCGAGCGTTTCGGCCTGCGGGTCACCTTCCAGCGGCCGGACAAAGCCACCTATCTCAGCATCGTGCGGCAACTGGCCGCCGGTTGCGCCCTCCCGTTGGAGGACGAGGCCCTGTGCGCCGGGGCCGAGCGCTTTGCCCTGGGCCGCAGCAGCCGTTCCGCCCGGGCCGCCCGGCAGTATATCGACGAGCTGCTCTCCCAGGCCGAATAGCCACCCAAAGGGCGATGGAAATTTTTTCCACCGCCCTTTTCTGGTTGACTTTCCCATCCAATCCCGCTATAATTGTGGTATATATTATCAATCAAACGGAGGGCAGAATTTATGATGCGCAAACGTCTACTCAGCCTCCTGCTGGGTGTTATTCTAGTACTGGGCACCTGCGTGCCCGCCTGGGCGGCCGCCCCTGATGTTACCGTTACATTTGACCCGAAAGGCGGTAGCATCTCTACCGGCGGAACGCCTGCCACAACCACGGCCCCGCTCAAAAAAACTGTGGCACCTACAAAAACCATTGTCAGCCTCAACCTTGACCCAACACGTGAAGGCTATACCTTCGCAGGTTGGTTTAATGTATCTTCCGC
>CANOFK010000026.1 GCA_947565265.1 uncultured Clostridia bacterium
AGAAAGACCACCCCGGCCGGCAATACCCGGCGGGTGCAAAACCTGGTGCTGGCGGGCATCCTGATTGCCCTGGGCACCGTGCTGTCCTTCATCAAGGTGTTCGACCTGCCCTACGGGGGCTCCATCACCCTGTGCTCGATGCTGCCGGTTATGCTGTTTGCCTACCGGGCAGGCACAAAATGGGGGCTGGGGGCCGGATTCACCTTCAGCGTGCTGCAACTGCTCTTTGGCATGGATGGCCTCAAGGGCATCAGCGGGGCAACGGTCGCCGGCTCGGTGCTGCTGGACTACTTGCTGGCGTTCACCGTGCTGGGCCTGGCCGGGATGTTCCGGGGCCGGGTCAAACACGAACCCACGGCGTTTACATTGGGCTGCCTGGCGGCCGGGCTGCTGCGGTACGTATGCTCCTTCCTGTCCGGGTGGATCTTGTGGAGCGAGTATGCGGACGCGAATTTCTCGCCGTTGCTGGCAGGCATGGACGGGCAGCAGTTGGCCTGTTTTTACTCGCTGGTCTACAACGGCAGCTATATGCTGCCGGAGATCCTGGTAACTTGCCTGGCGGCCTTTGCGGTTATGCAACTGGCCGGCAAGCTGGTGCTGAAAGGCGCTGATGCCTGACCATACGGAAACAGGGGCGTGGGGCCTGATCCCCGTGCCCTTGCCTTTTTTTACCCTTTCTGGTATGATATTCCCATTACCTTTGTAAGGAGTTGACCCCATATGCCTGCCAAACACCGCGCCCAGCCCTCGCCCCCTGCCTTCCGGCCCGGCCTCCTCCTCGCCATCCTCCTATTGCTGGCCGGCCTTGCCGCCGGCGGTTTCTTGATCTGGGAAAAGGCCGGCTCCGCCCCGCCCCCTTCTGCCCCCACGCCCACCGCACCGCCTGCCCCCACGGCCAGCCCTACCCCTGTGCCAACGCCCGCTCCCACGCCCTCCCCTACGCCGGCTCCTACCCCAACCCCCTCGCCCGCCCCTATCCCGGATACCGACGAGGACGGCTATGCGTCGGAGGGGCTGTATATCTGGAATAACATGGCCTTTGAACTGTTTTACGGCTATAACGAGGCCGCCGAGCCCTACGCCCAGGCCATTGAGTCCTTTGCCGCCCAGTTGCCGGGCATCCGGGTATACAACCTGGTGGTGCCCAACCACTGCGAGTTCGGCCTGCCCCAGCGCCTGCGGGACGCCCTGGGCTGCGGCTCTCAGCGGGAGAACACCGCCTACATTTACGGCAGCTACCAAAATGTCATCCCTGTAGACGTTTACGATACCCTGGACCAGCACAAGGCGGAATACCTCTACTTCAACACCGACACCCACTGGACGGGCCTGGGCGCCTACTACGCCTACCGGGCGTTTTGTGATACCGCAGAGGCAGAACCCGCCGCTTTGGAAGATTTTACCGTAGAAACCTACGACGGCTTTCTTGGGTACCTGTACCAGCTTTGCGGCGAAAGCTGCCTGGCCGGGCAGCCTGACCACATCGACCTGTATGAGCCGGGTTTCCCCTACACCGCCGCCCTCTCTGATGATGGGGAAAGCTTTACCGAGGTAACGGGCGTGAACAGCACCGACAGTTCTATGGGCTACAGTATGTACCTGTGGGGGGATAACCCCTGTTTCCGGGTTGTCAACGAAAGCCTTTCTACCGGGCGCAAGCTGGTGCTGGTAAAGGAATCCTACGGCAACGCCATTGCCCCTTTCCTGGCCGCCAGCTTTGACGAGGTATATGTGGTGGACTTCCGCAGCTTTGCGGGTAGCCTGCCGTCCTTCTGCGCCGGCAAGGGGATTACGGATGTGCTCTTCCTCAACAGCACCATAGCCGCCAATACCTACGCCAGGGTAGAGGACCTGCAAAGCCTCTTCCCGTGAATAAAACCCCGGCTACCGGGCACAATAGCCCTGTAAAGCGGCTTTGCCCGTTTTGCAAATTTTTATTGCCGAGGTAATATGCCATGAAAAACAGACTGGAATGTTCCGTTACCGCCTGCCGCCACAATGTTAACGACCTGTGCGACCTGCCGGGCATCAAGGTAGAAGGCCCCGGCGCCTGTTGCAGCGACCAGACCTGCTGCGAGTCCTTTGAGCCCAGGGGCACGGGCAGCAGCAACGCCGTTTCCGGTTTCAGCTCCGCCACCCCGGAAACCAGCATTGACTGCAAGGCCCACAAGTGCACGTACAACCACAACAGCAAGTGTGAGGCCGAATGCGTATGCGTAGGCTGCTGCTGCCAGGATGTAACCGGCAAAAGCGGTACCGAGTGCTGTACCTTCCGGGAAGGCTAAGGTTCCGTCTATTTTGCCCAGAGAGAGCCGGGCCTATTCCAGCCCGGCTCTCTCTTTTTGTGTAAAATGCAACTAGCAATTTTTCGCAGGCGATGGTATAATGGGAGTAGTATGGCTGGTAAGAGGCCCGCCCCATCCCCCCACGAAAGGAGGATCCCCGATGTACGGCGCCATCCTGGGCGACATCGCCGGTTCCCGCTTTGAGTTCACCCGGCCGGAGCGTTTCGACTGGCGTACCGAAGAGCTTTTCAGCGGCATGAGCAGCTACACCGACGATACGGTGCTCACCATTGCAACCAAGTACGCGGTACTTACCGGCGTCCCCTACTTTAGGGCCTACCGCCAATTTGGCCGGCGGTATATGCAGGCCGGCTACGGGCCCATGTTCAAAAACTGGCTCCACACCCAGTCTGAGCGGGGCTACCACAGCTACGGCAACGGCTCTGCCATGCGGGTCAGCTATATCGGCTGGCATTTTAACTCCCTGGAGGAGGTGGAGCGCCAGGCCGCAGCCAGTTCCATGTGCACCCACGACCACCCTGAGGGCATTAAGGCCGCCCAGGCCACTGCCGCAGCCGTGTACATGGCCCGCACCGGCGCCAGCAAGCGGGAGATTGCCCGGTACATCCACCGCAAATATAAATACATGGTACTGCGCCCCCTGTCCACCTACCGGCCCTTCGGCAAGTTTGACGTATCCGCCAAGGGCACCATGCCCCTGGCCCTGCGCTGTTTCCTGGAGTCTGAAGACTGGGAAAGCTGCATACGCAACGTATACAGCGTGCGCTGCGACACCGACACCGTCGGCTGCATTGCCGGGGGGATTGCCGACGCCTTTTTCGGCGGCACCGGCCAGGACGAGGACAGCCTGCTGCGGCGGTTTTTGATACGCCCCAACCGGGTAGGCGCGTTTGACACATACCTATATGACTGGGCGGTGAAAACCCCCGGCCAGTTCCAAATGGAGAAAGAGGAAGGTGATGCCCCATGATCGTCCAGACCTATCAATCCAAGCTGGTGCTGAAAACCCTGAAAGCCGGCGAAACCTACCGGGCCAAGCCAAACCTAAAACTGCGGGGGGAGTACGACGCCATGATCGATATGCTGGGCCTGCATTGCGAGTGCCCGGTTTTTGCGGTGGTGAAGGGGAAACGGCAGAACACCGGCGGCAAGGTTTCCGGCTCGGTGCGGCTGACGCTGGAGGTGCCGGACGAGTACATACACCTGACGGAGTACAGCGAGTGGGCGGATTTCATCTACGCTTTCAAGTTCAGCAAGCCCGGCAACTACAAGGTGCTGCGGCCGGACTGCGAGGAGATCACGGTGCGGCGGTACAACCAGTTGATGGAAAACCTTAAGCAGCAGAAAAAGCCCTCCCAGTATGACTGCCCCCAGGTGGTGTTGGAAAAAATTGAGCCCTCCTGGCTGAAAAGCGTGAAGATCTTCGGCAAATCCGGCCTGTTTGGCCGCCTGCTGCGCCGGTAAGCCCCGCCCCATTTCCCCCTTGCCTTTTCCCGTCTTCTGTGCTATAATCTTCCCACCAAGAACCAAACACGTAGAAAAGGAGGAGCCCATATGTCACCGCAAATGGTCGAACTGCACGACGTAGATGTCCCCGCCTTTCTGAAGGTGCTGGATAGCTGCGAGGGGGAAATTTACCTGATGACCCGCGACGGCAACCGCCTCAACCTGAAAAGCAAGCTTTGCCAGTTGGTGGGCCTTACCGCGCTGATAGAGGGCGGCAAGATAGCCGAAGCCTTTGTTATGTGCGAGAAAGAGTCGGACGAATCCAAGCTGTTCCGGTTCAACCTTTATAAAAAAGGTGTGGACGAGGACAAATAACCCCAAGGCCAACAAAAACCAACGGGGCCAGGCAAATGCCTGGCCCCGTTTTCCCATACCACCCTTACCGGTTCGGCACGGTTTCCCCTGCCACGACCAGCCGGTAATCGCCGCTGCGCAGGGCCTCTACCAGCTCTTCGCCGGTACGCACCCGCTGGGCAAAGGCCACCCCCGCCTGCCCTATGCCAGAGCTGTACTGCTCGTGCACATCGCCCCCGGCGGTCTGCAACAGGCCGGTTTCCCGGGCCAGGGCCAGGGCCTTCTCGTTCTCCTCCGGACGGTTGTGGTAATTATACACCTCCAGCGCGTCCAGGTACGCCGGCTGGGGCCCTACCGCCATGTTGATATACCCCCGGTCCCGGAAGGGGTGGGCCATAGACAAAAACCCGCCTGCCCCATGCACCAGCGCCGCATACTCTGAAAGGGGCAGCAGGTGGATGTCCGGGTTGTCCAGCAGGAAATCCAGCCCAATACCATAGGTCAGCACCTCTTTGCCGTCGCCATAGGCGTGCTCTATGCCAAACAGCACGTCAAAGTCCTTCCCCTGGGCCCAATCTTTGGCCGCCAGGTAGGCATTGTAGTATTCGTGGGCAATCTCCCCCCAGGGCAGCGAGCGGTCTACCGCCGTATTGCCCCGCAAAAAGTGGTCGGTTATGATGATACCCGCAAACCCGCAGGCATGGTATGCCGCGGCGATCTCCTGGGGCGTGCTTACCCCGCAGGCACTGCACCAACTGTTGTGGCAATGGGTTTCATACCGGTACCGATAGCGTTCCTCCATGCTTTTACCCCTTTCTAACTTTTCCATTTTCCGCCCTTGCCGGGTCTACTCCGCCACCACGTTCTTGGCCCATATGCCGGACTTCAGCATCAGCATCGCGATCACCGCTTTCAGCCCGGAGTCTGCGCATTGCACCAGAAAGAACATCCACGGCAGCGAAAGCGCCGTAAACCGGCTGAGCAGGAAGGCAATGGGCAGGCATACCACCCAGGTGTACATACAGTCAAACAAAAAGGTGATGAACGTGCGCCCCCCGGAACGGATGGCGAAATACGAGCAGTTTACAATGGCCCCCAGGGGCAGGAACACCCCGCAGATCATCAGCAACTGGGAAGCCAGTTCCCGCACCGTGTCCTCGGTGTTGTAGATCATGGGGATGAACGGGGACGAGAGGGCCAGCAGCACCCCCATTGCCAGGTTGGCGGCCGTGCCGAAAAACAGCAGCTTGCGCACGGTGGCTTTAGCGCCTTCCATATCGTTGGCCCCCAACTGCTGGCCCACCATAATGGCCACCGCGTTGCCCATAGACATCAGCAGCAGCGAGAACAACTGGTGCACCGTGGCGCTGATGTTGGTGGCCGCCACTGCCTCCAGCCCCCGGGTGGCGTAGCAGGCGGTTATCAGCGAAATGCCCACCGACCAGAGCATCTCGTTGAGCATCAGCGGGGTGCCGGTGGCGCCAATGCGCTTTACCAGGGGCAGCGGCACCCGCAGGCTCTTCAGGGCGCCTTCCATAAAGGTAAACTTCCCCTTATGCCGGTAGGCCTGTATGGCCAGGTAGGCCACCTCGATATACCGGGCGATCACCGTGGCCAGCGCGGCTCCGGCCACCCCCATTTTGGGAAAACCAAAGCTGCCGAAGATCAGCAGGTAGTTCAGCACCAGGTTTACCCCAATGGACAGCACGCTGGCCACCATCGGGATAAAGGTTTCCCCGGTGTCCTTCATCACACTGGCAAAGCAGTTGGACACCGCAAAGGGCAAAAGCCCCCACAGCATAATGGCCATGTAGCTTTCGGCATAGCGCAGGGTAGCGTCCATATCCCCCTGGGCAGCCTCGTCCCCGTGCAGGTACAGCATAAAGAACTGCCTGCCAAACAGCACCATCGCCAGGATGCCCAGCACCCCTGCCACCAGGGCAAAAACCAGCCGGAACCGCAGGGTGCTGCGCACCCCTTCCGTGTCCCCTTTGCCGTAGTACTGCGCCCCAAAAATGGACGCCCCGGACATCCCCCCAAAGATGGTCAGGTTGAAGATAAAGACCACCTGGTTTACAATGGCTACCCCGGACATGGGCGCCGTGCCCAGCCGCCCTACCATCACGTTGTCCAGCAGGTTCACAAATGTGGTGATGCCCTGCTGGATCACCATCGGGATGATCAGCGCCACCACGGACAGGTAAAAAGCTTTTGTACCTATGTACTTTTTATAGAACTGCAATCTTTCCCCTCCTTATCCAGCCCTCGTGATACTTGGCCGGCCCGCCAGGCCCCCGGCAACCGGCGGGCCCTGGGGCCAAGTTAGCATTCATTGTACCACAAATCCTTTGGGGATGCAACCGGCCCGGCCCACAAAAAATGAGGGCGCATCCCGCGCCCTCTGCTGTCAACGGTCCCCGCTTTCCACCGTGCTTTCGTCCCCGTCGTCCCACACGCTGGAAAGCCCGCTGTCCAGGCCGTCCTCATCCAGCTCGCTGTTTACCCCGCTGCCCAGATCGGACTGGAGGCCGGACGCCTCGCCGTCCAGCATGGAGTCCAGGGCCGACTCCACCCGGCTGACCGTTTCGCTTACGTCCTCCCCCACCCGGGACACCACCTCAGACACCGTGCTTTCCACCTTGCCATTGCCGCAGCCGGTAAGGGCTGCCAGAACAGGCAGGCATAAACAAAAAACCAATACGCTTTTGCTTTTCATACTGACTTCCTTTCTGCCGGGCAGCAGGGCATACCCGCCCCGCGCGGCCCTGTTTTTTGCGGGCGGCCGGAACGGCAGGCAACGCGGTGTTGCCCGCGCCCCCTGCTGCCGCCCTTTTTGCTCTGGATTAGCTTTGCCAGCCAGGATAAAAAAATACCTATTGTGCGGAAATGATTGCAAAAAATTTTTTAAAATGATAGAATACTTTAAAAGACTTGTAAGGCCAGGAGGGTATTATTATGGTGTACACTGTCACGCTCAACCCCGCGCTAGACTGCTACCTGGCGCCCGAAACCTTCTGTATCGGGCAGATCAACCGCTACGGCGCCTCCCGGTTTTTGCCCGGTGGCAAGGGGGTCAATGTTTCGCTGATGCTCTCCTCCCTGGGCGGCAGCACCTCGGCGCTGGGCATTGCCGCCGGGTTTACCGGCAAGGCCCTGGCAGATATGCTGGAGCAGGCGGGCTGCCACACCTCCTTCCTCTTCCTGAAACAGGGCCTTACCCGCCTGAACCTGAAATTATCCCCTGCCGGCCAGCCGGAAACCGCCCTGAACGGCGCGGGCCCCGCCCTGGACGAAACCACCCTGGAGCAACTGGAGCAGCTTGTGGCCACCCTTTTGCGTCCGGGGGATATGCTGGTGCTCTCCGGCAGCCTGCCCCAGGGGCTGCCTGTGGACACCTACGCCCGTTTGGCCAAGGCCGCGCCCCAGGGGACCGGCCTGGTTTTGGACGCCAGCGGCCCGGCGCTGCTGGCCGGCTTGCAGGCCCAGCCCTTCCTGGTCAAGCCCAATTTGGAGGAATTGGGAGAACTGTTCCGGGTGCGCCTTACCGGCGAGGAGGACAGCCTGCCCTATGCCCGGAAACTGCGCCGCCGGGGCGCCAGGAACGTGCTGGTTTCTATGGGCGGGCAGGGGGCTTTCCTGCTGACCGCCCAGGGGAAAGTGCTGCGCCGCCCAGCCCTGCCCGGCAAAGAGGTGTCCTCGGTAGGGGCGGGCGACTCTATGGTGGCGGGTTTCCTCCACGGCTGGCTGCAAACCAGGAACCTGTCCGCCGCCCTGGACTGGGGGGTATCCGCGGGGGCGGCTACCGCCTTTACCCAGGGGCTGGCCGAGGCCGGCCAGGTGCGCCAGCTTTATGCCCGGCACTTTACCCCCCGGCCGGGCACGCCCCAATGTTAATAGAAAATTAAGTTGACATAGCCGCCGATACACCGTAAAATAGGAGTAGGGCTGTTGTTCCGCAAGCCTTACAGCCCGGTACGGCCTAGCTATTCCCCTATGCGGCCCCAAGGCGCGCATATTCCCCATAATGCTGATCAGGAGAGGGTGTTATCTACATGAACAACAACGGCAAACGTCCCGTGGAGGCCGAATACCGTTCCTCCCAGGTATACAAAACGCTTAACGGCCTGCCCGGCGCAGACAAGCTGGCCGAGGGCTTGGGCCGGGCTGCCGCGGGTATTGATGCCGCGTTGAACAGCGTCGGCCCGGTGGTCAAGTCCGCCGCCCAGGGCTACCGGAACGGCCGGCCGCCACAGCCCGGCGCCCATCAGGCCCCCAGCGCGCCCCCTCCCCCCGGCGCCCCTAACGGCAGCTATCACTATACCTACCGGTATAACGGCGCCCAGCCCAACCGCCAGGCCTCCCGGCCCCCTCAGCCTACCCGGCAGGGGCCGCAGCCCGGATACCGGCCGGGGCCGGGAACGCCCCCGCCTGCCCAGCCATACCGGCAGGCTCCCCCCCATCCCACCCAAAGCACCCGCCCCCCTGCGGGCGTCACGCCGGCCCCTGCGCCCCAAATGCCCCCTATGAAGGTGGTGCATATGGGCAGCCCGGCCAAATATTACATCACCGGCATTGTGGCCCTGCTGTACGCAATGAACGGCCAGATGATCGAGCCCCACGAGTGGGCGGTATTCGCCATTGTGGTGCTGTTGACTTTCCTGCTGTCCGGTGCCATTTTCCGGGGAAAAAAGCAACTGGTGCCCGTGGTGGCGGAAGAGCCCAAACCCGCACCCCAGCCAGAGGCTAAAAAGGAGCCGGAGCCCCAGCCGGAGAAGAAATCCACCACCGGCAACCCGGAGGTGGATAAGATCATCGACGAGGGCCATGTGTACCTGAAAAAACTCCGGGCCGCCAATGACGCCATCCCGGACGAAGCCCTTTCCGCCGATATCGACCGGATGGAGCGGGCCTCGGCGGATATTTTCAACTATATTGCCAAGCATCCGGGCAAGGCCCCCCAGATCCGCAAATTCATGAACTACTACCTGCCCACCACCCTTAAGCTGCTGAACAGCTACGAACAGCTTAGCAAGCAGTCGGTAAAGGGCGAGAACATTACCTCCACCATGTTTAACATTGCGGGCATGATGCATACCGTGGCCGACGCTTTTGAAAAGCAACTGGACTCCCTGTTTACCGACGAGGCCATGGATATTTCGGCGGACATCACGGTGTTTGAAACCATGCTGAAACAAGAGGGCTTTGTGGAGGAGAAGAAAAACGGGTTGTAAACATCCACTGGGCCT
>CANOFK010000027.1 GCA_947565265.1 uncultured Clostridia bacterium
CCTTGCGCTGTCTTTTTATGCCTATTTAACCGTCATACCGCTCTAAAAAGCTGTGGGCCTGGCCGCCTTCCTTATAGCCGGGGAAGGTACCGGCGCACAGGCTGTGCAGGCTGGCAAAGATGTTCTTCTCCACATTGGGGTTGGCCTTGCGCAGGCCCGCCAACAGCTCCTTGACCTCCTGCCGCTTGGAGCCTCCGCAGGCCGCCGCCTGCTGGGTAAACCTGCAGGCACAGCGGAGGAACTCCAGGCCGTTATACCGCTGCCAGGACAAGATGGCCTCCTCATGCACCCGGTACAGGGGGCGTATTAGTTCCATACCGGGGAAGTTCTTGCTGTGGAGTTTGGGGGGCATACACTGCAACTGGGCGCCGTAGAACATGGCCATCACCGTGGTTTCGATCACATCGTTAAAGTGGTGCCCCAGGGCGATCTTATTGCACCCCCGGTCCTGGGCCTGCCGGTACAGGTGCCCCCGGCGCATCCGGGCGCAGAGGTAGCAGGCGTTTTTATCGCCCCAGTCCGCCACGTCAAACACATTGGTTTCAAACACCGTCAGGGGGACATGGAGCAGCCGGGCGTTCTCCATCAGCCTGGCCCGGTTCTCCGGGCTATAGCCGGGGTCCATCGCCAAAAATACCAGTTCAAAGGGGAACTCCGAGTACTTCTGCAAAAGCTGCATCAGCTTTGCCAGCAGCATAGAGTCCTTTCCCCCGGAAATACACACCGCCACCCGGTCCCCCGGCCGCAGTAACTGGTAAGTTTTGACCCCCGCGATAAAAGGGGCCCATATCTGCTTGCGGTATTTTTTTGTGAGGCTCCGTTCCGCCTGCTCCCAAAGTTCCATTATCCTTTACCCCATCCTATCAGGTCTTTTACCACTTCCCCGGCCAGTGCCAGCCCTGCCGCCGGGGGAACAAAGGCCACGCTGCCGGGCAGGGGCCTGTCCCCTTCCCCACCGGGGAATAAAGGCGGCTCGGTGGAGTAGACCACTTTCAGCCGTTCTATGCCCCGGCGGCGCAACTCCCGGCGCATAACCCGGGCCAGGGGGCACACACTGGTTTCGTAGATATCCCCCACCCGGAACGCGGTGGGGTCCAGCTTATTGCCCGCCCCCATAGCGCTGATAATGGGCACGCCCTCCCGGCAGGCCCGCTCAATCATAGCCAGCTTGGCTGTCACCATATCGATGGCATCCACAATATAGTCGTACCGGGCAAAGTCCAGCCGCCCGGCTGTTTCCGCCGTGTAGAAAAAAGGGTGCTCTTCTATCTCCGCCTCCGGCGCGATGGAACGCAGCCTCTCCCCCGCTGCCTGCACTTTGGGCATCCCCAAAGTGACGGTGGTGGCGAATAGCTGCCGGTTCAGGTTGGTAAGGCTATACGTATCTCCATCGATGAGGGCCACAACCCCCACACCGCAGCGCACCAGGGCCTCGGCGGCATAGCCCCCCACGCCCCCCAGGCCGAACACCGCCACCCGGGCCCTTTGCAGGCGCTCCACCCCGGCCCGGCCCAGGAGGAGTTCCTCCCGTTCCAGCATCCCGTCCATGGGGGCCCCTAGCGTTCCGGCCATAGCGCCATCGCCAGGCCAACAGCCCCCAGCAGGATAAACACGCCCGCCCACCAGATATCAAAGAACGCGAAGGTAAACCCTCCTATGCCCATAACCTGGAATCCCAGCGTCAGCAGGATACTGAACAGGAGAATGGCAATTCCTTTGAGTTTCCGTTCCATGCTATCCACTTCTCCTTATTTTTTCCGCACAAAAGCCTTTTTGGGCATTTTACAGATGGGGCAGCACCAGTCGGCGGGCAACTCCTCAAAGCCGAAGTTGGGGTCATGGTACTCGTACCCGCACACCGAGCACACAAACCGCTCGCCGGAAAGCCGTTCGCCTGCCTGCTGGCTGGCAAGGTAGGTGGGGGCCTTTTTGGGGGATACGCCCCCCAGCTTTTCCACATAGTACTGGTAGGTCATGGGCTTGTAGGGCTCAAACTTACCGGCGCACTCACGGCCGCCGGTGATGTCGCTGCCGGCCACGATCTCCGCCAAAAACAGCACCTGCCCCCCTGCCGGCAGCTTTGCTTTGACCTGGCACAGGAACCAGCAGCAGGTATTCTCCTTAATGACCGGCACACCTTCCATCAGCACCTTGTGGCGTATGTTTTCCAGCTTGCCACCACAGCGCCCGCTGGTAAAACCCAGGGCCCCGATGACAGTGGCCGGGGTTTCCTCGGAGAGCACGGAGATGCTGAACACCCCGCTTTCCTCTATGCAATGGCAGCTATAATTTTCGGCGTTCATAGAGAGGGCCACCAGGGGCGGGGCAGAAGGGGAGGTCTTTGTCACCTGCATCACCGTGTTGACAATGCAGGCGCTGGGGCCGTGCTCCCCTTTTACACCGATGGCGTACATACCGTAAGAAAAATTGCCCAATACCAGGGGTTTCATATGCAACACCTCTTTCGAAATTTATATTTAAAAAGCAAACAAGTAACCTGTCTTAAAAGCTTTCAAAGGTTCCCAAGCCGCCGGAGGCTCCAAAAGCCGTTGGCCCGGCCTTTAGGCTTTCCTTACTCGTACAGCGGGAACCTGCCGCAGATACCCTCCACCTTCTGGCGTAGGCTATCTATCTTCCCCTCGAAACCATCTTCCATGCACGCCGCGATGCAGGCGGCTATTTCGTCCATCTCCGGCTCTTTCATCCCGCGGGTGGTCACAGCAGGGGTGCCCAGGCGCACGCCGCTGGTGACAAAGGGGCTGCGCTTTTCTCCTGGCACGGTGTTCTTGTTGGCGGTGATGTACACCTCGTCCAGCCGCCGCTCCAACTCCTTGCCTGTCAGTTCCCGGTCTGTCAAATCCACCAGCATCAAGTGGTTATCCGTGCCGCCGGACACCAGCTTTACCCCCCGTTTTAGGAGGCCATCCGCCAAGGCTGCGGCGTTTGCCACCACCTGCCGGCCATACTCCTTAAAGGCAGGCTGCAAGGCCTCACCCAAGCATACGGCTTTCGCGGCAATAATATGCATCAGCGGCCCGCCCTGGGTGCCCGGAAAAATGGCCTTGTCGATCTGCTTGGCGTACGCCTCCCGGCAGAGGATCAGCCCGCCCCGGGGGCCCCGGAGGGTCTTGTGGGTGGTGGTCGTCACCACGTCGCAGTAGGGTACAGGGTTCTGGTGGCACCCCGCGGCTACCAGCCCGGCGATATGGGCCATATCTACCATAAGCTTGGCGCCGCAGGCGTCGGCAATCTCCCGGAACCGGGCGAAGTCAATGGCCCGGGGGTAGGCGCTGGCCCCTGCTACGATCAGCTTGGGCTGCTCCTTTAAGGCCAGTTCCATCACCTTATCGTAGTCGATGCAACCCGTTTCCGCATCCACCCCATAGGGCACGAACCGGTACAGCGCCCCGGACATATTCACCGGCGAGCCATGGGTCAGGTGCCCACCCTGAGAGAGGTCCATACCCAGCACCGTGTCGCCGGGCTGCAAAAAGGCAAAATATACGGCCAGATTGGCCTGGGCCCCGGAGTGGGGCTGCACGTTGGCGTGCTCGGCACCAAAAAGCTTACAGGCCCGTTCCCTGGCTATGTCCTCCACCTCATCCACATGGACGCAGCCGCCGTAGTAGCGGTGGGCAGGGTAGCCCTCGGCGTACTTGTTGGTAAGCACCGTGCCCATAGCAGCCATTACCGCCGGGGAAACGATATTCTCCGAGGCGATCAGTTCCAGGTTGCGCCGCTGGCGGGAGAGTTCCCGGTTCATTGCCGCGGCGGTGTCGGGGTCGCTCGCCCCTACAAACCCTATTGCGTCTATCAGTTCCTTGTACATACATTGCCTCCTGTTATCCATTATATATTAATCTTTCCGTTTACCTGTCCCGTAAAGCCGTTCCCCGGCAAAACAGTTATTGGCCAAAAAGCCCCTCCGCCACATTTACAAAAACATCCGGCTCCTTCAAGGCGTGGGCCTCCCCGCCCCACCAGCCGGTAATCCAGTTGGCCCCGGCGGTCAGTTCCCGGCCGTCCCGCAACACATAGGTAACGGCCACGTCCGGCCCAACTTCTTCCGAATCCTCCGAAACCGGCGTAAAGGGCTGGTAATTCAGGTGGTTCAGCAGTTTTACTGCCAGCCCGATGTCCTCCCGGCCAGTCACTTCGGTGGTTTTGCCTGTCCCCAAAAACTCCACCCGCACAAGTTCCACTTCCTCCGGGCTTGGTACTCCCCATATAGGCATACCGTGCAGCAGGACAAACAGGACTGCCGTCACCACCACAGTCAGGGCCACCGATACCAGCATACGGGCCAAAAACTGCCAGGCTTTTTTCCCAGTGTCCATCTTTATGCCTTCTTCCCCAGCCTAATGCCCAGAATGCTGTCCAGCAGGCGGTGGGCCGCCTCCTCCTTGCCCAGCAGGGGCAGGGATTCCTCCCCTTCACGGGTAATCAGGGTCAGCACATTGGTGTCCACCCCAAAGCCGGCCCCCTCCTGCCGCAGGGAATTGGCCGCTACCATGTCCAGGTTCTTCTTTACCAGCTTGGCCCAGCTGTTCTCCAGCAGGTTTTCCGTTTCCATGCTGAATCCGCACAGGAACTGCCCCGGCCCCTTATGCTGGCCCAAATAGGCCAAAATATCCTGGGTGCGCTCCAAAGCCAGGGCCATGCCTTCCCCCGCGCCTTTCTTGATCTTATCCCCGGCAACCTGTGCCGGGCGGTAATCGGCCACCGCGGCAGCCTTTATGATGATATCCTGCTCCCCCGCCCGCTCTGTTACAGCCTGGAACATCTCCTGGGCGGTGGTCACATCCACGTTTTTTAGGTAGGGGTATTTTTTCAGCTCCACCGGCCCGCTCACCAGGGTGACTTGCGCCCCCCGCTGGGCCGCGGCCTTGGCAACGGCATAGCCCATCTTCCCGGTAGAGCGGTTGGTCAAAAACCGTACCGGGTCCAGGGCCTCCCTGGTAGGCCCGGCCGTCACCAGCACCCGCAGCCCCGCCATGTCTTTCTCATAGCGGATGGCCTGATGGACAGCCTCCAGCAGGTCCTCCGGCTCCGGCATTTTGCCCGCGCCTACCGCCCCGCAGGCCAGGCGCCCGGTGGCGGGCTCTATCACCTGCCAGCCATAGTGGCGCAACTTCGCCAGGTTGTCCTGGGTAACAGGGTTTTGGTACATCCGGGTATTCATGGCCGGGGCGATCAGCTTAGGGCAGTCGCAGGCCAGGATGGTGGTGGAGAGCATATCGTCCGCAATACCATGGACCACTTTGGCGATGATATTGGCCGTAGCCGGGGCGACGATCAGCAGGTCAGCCTGATCGGCCAAAGCCACGTGCTCCACATGGCTTTGGAAGTTCCGGTCAAAGGTATCCACCATGGCCCGGCTGTGGGTAAGAGATTCAAAGGTATGGGGGCCGATGAACTCGGTGGCGTTTTTGGTAAGCACCACCTCCACATGGTAGCCCGCCTGGGTGAGTTTGGAGGCTAGCGCCGCCGACTTATAGCAGGCTATGCCCCCGGTCACACCCAGCACCACGGTCTTTTGGGTTTTCTCTTCCACGGGTTTCCCTCCTTTTTAGACTGGTTCCCCCTCAGTATAACAAAAGATTGGGCCAATGTAAAGTGTACACGCAAGATATTTGAAAGCTGCCCTGCATTTTTTACCTCCGCACTTGCAAAACAACGGCAAAGGGGGTATAATAAACGGGCCCGGCAAGGCATCTCCCGGCCCATACCCCAGCGGATGGGACCGGGGAACCGTTGCCCGCCGGGGCAAACCCAAAATTCGTTGCACCGGCCGCGGGCCGGGCGACAGGAGGTAATGATTATGACAAACCTAACATCCCCATCCCACCGCCGCGCCGATATACAGGGCCTTGTCCTCACCGCCCTGTTTACGGCTATTTTGCTCCTTCTGGGCTTTACGCCCCTGGGGCTCATCGACCTGTTCGTCATCAAAGCCACCATCCTCCACGTGCCGGTAATCATCGCCTCGGTGGCACTTGGCCCCAAAAAGGGGGCGTTCCTGGGGGCGGTATTTGGCGCCATCAGCCTGTGGAAAAACACCATGGCCCCCAGCCTGCTAAGCTTTGCTTTCTCCCCCTTTGTGCCCCTGCCGGGCCAGGGCCAGGGTAGCCCTTGGGCGCTGTTGATCTGCTTTATCCCCCGTATACTGGTAGGGGTCGTGCCCTGGTTCGTGGTTAAGCTGTTCCAGCGGCTACCCGGCAACCGGCACGCCTTGGGGTTTGTGGGCTGTGTGGCGGCCGGGGCTTTGGGCTCGGCCATAAATACCCTGCTGGTAATGGGCCTGATGGGTCTGGTTTTGGGCGACGCCTTCGCCGCGGCCCAGGGCATCTCCCCCAGCGGGGTATGGGGCGGCATTCTGGCCATTGTGCTGGCCAACGGCGTACCGGAGGCCATCGGCGCGGCAGTACTCACCCCGCCGGTATGCCTGGCACTACAGGGGATACTGGCCCGTCTGGGGGTAAAAAGGGCCGGCTAAGCGGGCTGTGCACTTGCTTTACACGCCCTGTGGGGCAGTTCTAACACTATGCATATGGGACATCCACAACTAAAGGAGGCCACAGGCCATGATACTGACTATAGATATCGGTAACACCAACACCGTACTGGGCTGCTGGCGGCAGGATAAGCTGCTGCTCACCCTGCGCCTGCACACAAACCGCGACCAGACCGCCGACGAATACTGCCTGCTGGTCAGCCAACTGCTAAAGAGCCGGGGGGTAGAGCCGGGGGAACTGTCGGGCGGCATCCTCTCCAGCGTGGTGCCGGAGTTGCGCATGGTGATGCGTACGGCTATGGAGTTGATGACCGGCAAAGCTTTCCTGTGCGTAGGGGCGGGGCTAAAAACCGGGCTGGACATCCGCATGGAAAACCCCGCCCAACTGGGCGCGGACCTGGTGGTGGACGCGGTGGCAGCCCTGGCCAAATACGCGCCCCCGTTGGTGATTTTTGACATGGGCACTGCCACCACCATGTCGGTCATCGACGGGAAGGGCGCTTACCGGGGCGGGCTCATCATCCCCGGGCTGCGGCTCTCGGTAGATGCCCTCTCCGCCCGGGCGGCCCAGTTGCCTTACATCCATCTGGGCAAGCCGGAGCGGTTCATTGGCAGCAACACCATTGACTGTATGCAGGCCGGGGCCGTATACGGCAGCGCCCTGATGGTGGACGGGCTTATCACCCGCACGGAAGAGGAGTTGGGCCGGCCGGTAACGGCTGTGGCCACCGGCGGGCTTATGGCCCTGATCCACCCCTATTGCCGCCGGGAACTGCACTATGACGAAAACCTGCTGCTGGAAGGGCTATATATCCTCTATAAGAAAAACACCCGGGGCTAACCCGTTTTTCCCGGCATTGTTTAAGAAAACGGCCGGGGGCCTTCCGCAAGGAAAGCCCCCGGCTGTTTTACGCTTGCTCCCCCGGCTTTTTCTCCAGGGCGTTGCGGCAATACTGCTCCAGTTCCTCCCTGGTGGTCAGGCTGACGCCGCTTTCGATAATCTGCGCCTTCAGCACCTGGGGCAGCCCGTCAAAATACGTTTGGGCCTGCATATCAAAGCCCGGTTTTTGCCCATGCTTTTCCTGCATACTATTCACCTCTTCCCGCGTGTTCCCTATCAGTCTGCCCAGCCTGCGCCGGTTTTATGTGCCCGCCTAAAATTTCCCAGGTGAAAATCCCCGCGGCGGTTGTAGTTTTTTCAAATTTGTGGTAAAATAGGTTCGTTCTTTGTCTGCCCGGCCTGCGCCAAAGCCCTTCCCCGCCTGCGGGGCCTGGGGGCGCAAAAGGCCATACAACACAAACTTTTGCGGGGGAATCGGGAGGAAGATTTATGACGAGAAGAGAATCCAGGGAGCTGGCCTTTTGCCTGCTGTTTGAGCAGGCCGTCACCGGCGAGGCGGTGGAGGACATCATCCAGGCTGCCCACGAGGCCCGTGGCCTGATACCGGACACCTTTGCCGAGCAGTTGGCCTATGGCGTTGAGGAAAACCTGGCCCGGCTGGATCCGGCCATTGCGGAGCACCTGCGGGGCTGGAGCCTGCGGCGCATCTCCAAAGTGGCCTTAAGCCTGTTGCGCCTGGCCGTGTATGAATTGCTGTTTGAGCCTGCCACCCCGGCCGGCGTGGCCATCAACGAGGCCGTGGAACTGGCTAAGGCTTACGGCAGCCAGGGGGATCCCGCCTACATCAACGGGGTGCTGGGCTCGGTGGCCAAGGCCTGCCGCCCCGCCGAGGCCCCGGCGGAAACGCCCCCCGAAGGGCCGGCTGCCCCATGACGCCGGCCTTTTTGGGCATTGACACCAGCAACTATACCACCTCTGCCGCCCTGTTCGACGGGCAAACCGTGATAGAAAACCGCAAGCTGCCCCTGCCGGTAGCGCCGGGCCACCGGGGCCTGCGCCAAAGCGACGCGGTGTTCCACCACACCCGGCAACTGCCGGAGCTGCTTACCGGCCTGCTGGCGGGCGCCCCCCTTGCCGGTATCGGGGTTTCGGTGGTTCCCCGCTGGGCAGAGGGCTCTTATATGCCCTGCTTTCTGGCCGGCAAGGGCCACGCCAGTGTGCTGGGGGCCGCCTTGGGGGTGCCGGTATGGCATTTCTCCCATCAGCAGGGGCATATTGCCGCCGCGCTGTACGCTACCGGGCAACTGGGCCTGCTAAAACAGGAGTTCCTGGCCTTCCACATCTCCGGGGGCACCACCGAGGCATTGTTGGCCTCCCCTGGCGGTGCGGCCGGGCCCCATGCCCGGCTGCTGGCCCAGTCCCTGGATTTAAAAGCCGGGCAGGCCGTGGACCGGGTCGGGGTTTCGCTGGGGCTGGCCTTCCCCTGCGGGCCCCAACTGGAAGAATTGGCCCTGCGCTGGCAGGGGCCGGTCCGGGCCAGGCCTGTCATGAAAGGGGCGGACTGTTCCCTCTCCGGCATAGAGAACCAGTGTGCCGCCCTGTTAAAGGCCGCCCACCCCCCGGAGGAGATCGCCCGGTTCTGCCTGGAGTCCATCACCGTGGCCATTGAGGAAATGTGCGCCCGCCTGCTGGCGGAACTGGGGCCGCTGCCTGTTGTCTTTTCCGGCGGCGTGTGCGCCAACTCCCTCCTGCGCGCCCGGCTCACGGCACGTTTCCCGTCCGCTACTTTTGCCCCGGCGGCATTTTCCGCCGACAACGCTGCCGGGGTCGCGGTGCTGGCCGGACAGGCCGGGCCACCGGCCTGTGGCTGTTCCCGGCAATAGGCCGTTTGGCGCCCCTTTTCCTGTTGGCGCTGATTTTTTACGCCCCCGCTATGCCACAGCCACTTTGGCATAGTTCCGGGACAGATATGAAGGAGGATATATGGCAATTGGG
>CANOFK010000028.1 GCA_947565265.1 uncultured Clostridia bacterium
GCTGTTCATTATCCAGTCGGATATAATCAAAAAAGCTGCCGCAGAGGGCCCCTGTGTGGTCATTGGCCGCTGTGCCGATTATATCCTGCGGGAGCACGAAAACTGCCTGAATGTCTTTGTACACGCCTGTAAAGAGGACCGGATCAAGCGTTCCATCGCCAAAAAAGACTGCGAAGAGCGCAAGGCCGCAGACTTTGTGACCAAAAAGGACAAACAAAGGGCCAATTACTACAATTTTTACTCCAATAAGCGCTGGGATGACCTGCAAAACTATGACATTACCATAGATACCTCCCGTTTCACCATAGACCAGGCGGTAGACCTGCTGATAGATGCCGCCCATAAGCTGGACAGATGACCAAAAAGCGCAAGGCCCGCCTGCTGTTGGCGGGCCTGTTTCTTCTACTGCTGATGCTGGCCTTGGCCCTGCTTTGGGTGCGCCGGCACAACACCCCCAGAAAGCTGGAAACCTTCGCTATGGGCGCCTACGTACAGCAGACAGTGTGGGGTCCGGGAAACGGGCCTGCCACTGAGGAGGCCGCTGCCGCAGTGGCTGCGCTGGAAAACAGCATCTCCTGGCGGCGGGAGGGGGACATAGCCGGGCTCAACGCCCAGGCAGGGCTACAGCCTACCACGCTCAGCCCGGAAACCTATGACCTGCTGGAAACAGCCCTATCCCTGTGTGAAAAAAGCGGCGGCGCCTTTGACGTTACCATCGGCCCGGTAAGCCGTCTTTGGGAATTTGACAGCAACCCCCATCTGCCCCAGGAAGAGGCGTTGTCGGCTGCCCTGGCACTGGTAGACTACAACAAGCTGCTGTTGGGTGAGGACGCCGGCATGGCCTTCCTCCCTGTGGACAAGGCCCTGTTTGATGGCCGGATCCCTCCCTACGCCGCGGCCCTGGCCGGGGAGGGCATGGCCGTTGACCTGGGGGCCATCGGCAAGGGGGCAGCCTGTGACACGGCGATCGCTGTCTACCAGGACGCCGGGGTAAAGGCCGCGGTGATTACCGTGGGGGGTAGCGTGGGCCTTTGGGGCCAAAAGCCGGACGGCAAGCCCTTCCGGGTCAGCGTACGTAACCCGGAGGGTGGGGGCAGCCTGGGGGTATTGGAACTTTCCGGCGGGTTTGTATCCACCTCCGGCAGCTACGAGAAGTTTTTTGAGCAGGACGGCCAGACCTACTGCCACCTGCTGGATCCCCGCACCGGCTACCCGGCCCAAAGCGGGCTAGTGTCCGTAACTGTGTGGGCGGATTCCGGGGCCCTTAGCGATGGCCTGGCTACCGCCTGTTTTGTCCTTGGCCTACAGGACAGCCTGCCCCTGCTGGAGGCATACGGGGCCCAGGCGGTTTTTGTGGACGAGGCCGGCACTGTCACGGTAACGCCGGGCTGGTATAGGCAGTTCACCCTTACCGCCCTTGCCTATACCCTAACCGAGGCTGCATATGGATAAGCGCCGGTTGTTTTCCCCAAAAGACTGGCCGGTGTACACGCTGGTGGTACTGGTGCTGGCGGGCCTACTGATTTGGCAGCACCGCACCCCGCCGGGGGCGGTTGCCATCCTGGAAGTAGACGGGCAAGCGGTTGCACGCCGTACCTTGGCCACACTCTCCCGGCCGGAACCATGCACCGTTACCGGGCAAGGCGGCATCTCCCTTACAGTGGAGTTCTCCCCGGATGGGGCGCGTTTCCTGTCCTCCGGCTGCCCCGATCAAACCTGTTGCCGCACCGGCCTTGTCAGCCGTACCGGCGAAACCGCCGTGTGCCTTCCGGCACGGGCTGTGCTGCGCATCGAAGGCGGCGCCGGTACAACCGTAGACGCAGAAACCTATTGACCTCCGGCGCCTGCGCATACGGGATGTGCAATAAAATACGTTTGCCCGCGTCCCCATAAAAATCGAGCGCCGGTTCTTGCTAAAAAAGCGTCCGCCCACAAGAAAGGGCGGACGCTTTTTTGTAGCCGCTGGGCTTTTATCCCCAACCACGCTTGGCCGGGTCCAGGCTGCCCGCAGCGGTATACAGCAGCGCATTGCACACGGCCACTGCCACCGTACTGCCCCCTTTGCGCCCTCTGGCAACAATGGCCGGCACGCCGCAGGCTTTGGCTGTTTCCAGCAGGCGTTCCTTGCTTTCCACCACGTTTACAAACCCAACCGGCACGCCGATCACCAGACTGGGCCGCAGCCCCTCCCGGATCAACTCCTCCAGCCGCAGCAGGGCGGTGGGGGCATTGCCAATGGCAAATACCCCTTTCGGGCACTCTACCGCAGCCCGCTCCATGGAGATTACCGCCCGGGTCACACCCCGCTCCCTGGCCGCCTGGGCCACATCCGCATCTGCCATATAGCAGCGGGCCGTACAGCCCAGCTTGTCCATAGCCGGGCGGCTTATCCCCACTTTTATCATATTTGTATCCGTAATGATAGCCCCCCCGCCTTGTAAAGCACCTACGCTTTTTTCTGCTACGCCGGGGGTAAATTCCAGCGTACGGGCAAAGTCAAAGTCCGCCGTGGCGTGGATGACCCGCTGAACCATGGCCCGGTTTTCCGGCAATAGCTCCACCCCCATGCGCTCCAATTCCTCTGCTATAATCGCCATGCTGGTACGCTCAATATCCCCCGGCCCGCTGTGGGTAATGCCGTTCATATCCCTGCCCCCCTTTCAGGCCGATCTCCAAATGCCTCCATGGCCCGGTAAAGGGCCGCCATATCCAGGCTTTCCCGCACCGCGCCTGCCAACCGGCTAAACTGCCGCTCCTGATGGGCCCGGTGGCTTTCCGGCCGGAACGCCCCTGCCTCTACACCCTGCCGCGCCAACAGCCAGGCAGCCAGCTTTTGGGTCAGTGCCCCGGTATCAAAGAGCCCGTGCAGGTAGGTGCCGAACACATTTCCCCTGGCGGCCCCCTCCTCCCTGCCGTCCTCCATCCGGCAGAAGGGGCCCGCCCCACAGGTTTCCGTACGGCCCATGTGTATTTCATACCCTTCTATGCCCGCACCGGCGAGGGGGCCGGCCAGTACCCAGCCCTGTACCCGTGTACGCGCCTTTTCCGGGGTAAATACGGTGGTGCAGGGCAAAAGCCCCAGCCCCCGGAGCTCCCCTCCTCCCTCTACATCCAGCGGGTCTGAGAGGGCCTCCCCCAGCATTTGATACCCTCCGCAAACCCCCAACACCGGCACGCCCCGCCCGGCTAGCCGGAGGATACGCCCCTCCAGCCCGCTTTGCCGTAGCCAAAGCAGGTCGCTTAGGGTGCTTTTTGTACCAGGCAGTATGACAAGATCCGGTTCCCCCAGCAGGCCGGGCTTTTCCACATACCGCACCCCCAGTGCCGGGTGATCCTCCAAGGGGGAAAAATCCGTGAAATTGGAGATGCGGGGCAGCCGTATCACGGCAATGTCAATAGGCCTGCTGCCTGCCTGCCGGTCTAGCCGGGGGGACAGGCTGTCCTCATCGTCAATGTCCACCTGCACATAGGGTACCACCCCCAGCACCGGGATGCCGGTTTTTTCCTCCAGCAGGGCGGGGCCGGGGGCCAGCAGGGCCGGGTCCCCCCGAAATTTGTTGATCACCATGCCCACCATACGCCGCCGCTCCTCCTCTTCCAGCAAGGCCACGGTACCGAACAGTTGGGCAAATACCCCGCCCCGGTCAATATCCCCCACCAAAAGCACCGGGGCGTTGGTAAGCTTTGCCAGCCCCATGTTTACAATGTCATCCTGCTTTAGGTTGATCTCCGCCGGGCTACCGGCGCCCTCGATCACAATCACATCGTTTTCCGCTGCCAGGCTGTTATAAGCCGCCATGATCTCCGGGATCAGCCCCTTTTTCATCTTGAAGTATTCCCGCGCCGGATAGTTGCCCCGCACCCGCCCGTTTACAATAACCTGGCTGCCTGTATCGCTGTTCGGCTTTAGCAGGATGGGGTTCATGCGCACGTCCGGCTCTTTGCCCGCGGCCCAGGCCTGGGCCACTTGGGCCCGGCCCATTTCCAGCCCATCGGCGGTAATATAGCTGTTCAGGGCCATATTCTGGCTTTTAAAAGGCGCCACCTGCCAGCCGTCTTCCCGGAAAATGCGGCAGAGGGCCGTAACCAATAGGCTCTTCCCTGCGCCGGACATAGTCCCCTGCACCATAATGCACCTGGCCATTACAACACCTCCCTTAAGGCCCGCAGCAGGGCCTGGTTTTCTTCTCTTGTGCGCACGGCCGCCCGGTACCAGCCCGGAGCAAGGCCAGGGTAATTCTGGCAGTCCCGCAGCAAAACCCCCTTGCTACGCAGTTTCTGGCAGACCTCTCTATCAGCATGGGCAAACAGCAGGTAATTGGCCTCACCGGGGAATACCTGGCACCCCAGCGCTGCCAACCCTTCTGCCAAAAAGGGCCGTTCCTCCCGTATCAGGGCCCGCAGCGTCTTACTGTACGCCTTCTCCTCCAAAGCAGCCAAGCCTGCCGCCTGGGCCAGGGAGGACACGCCCCAGGGCTGGCCGCAGCGGGCCATTTGCTCCAAAAGTTCCCTATTCCCCAGGCAATACCCCAGCCGCAGCCCAGCCATGGCGTAGTGCTTGGTGAAAGCCCGGAAAATCACCAGGTTCTGGCAGTGGGCCAGTTCCCCTATCAGGCTATGGGCGGCAGGCTCGTCCAAAAAGTCGTTAAAGCACTCATCCACAGCCAGCAGCACCCCGCATTCCCGGCACCTCTCCAATATCTGTTGAAGAAGTCCCCTATGGGTCGTGCGGCCTGTGGGGTTGTTGGGCTCGCAGAGGAAAAGCACATCCAACTCCCGGCTAATTGCCGGTAAGATGCGCTCTGTAACGGCAAACCCTTCCGCCGGGGTTAAAACCCAGCGACGGGTGTCACAGCCCACAAGTTCCAGGGCCTGCTCGTACTCCGCAAAGGTGGGCGCCGTTACCAGTGCCCGCCGGGGCCGGGCCGCCAGCGCCAACCGGAAGATCAAATCCGCCGCGCCGTTGCCACAAAGCACCTGTGCCGGGGGTACGCCATGCAGCGCCCCCAGCCGTTCCCGTAGCGCCCGGCACAAAGGGTCAGGGTACCGGGGCGCTTCGGCCAGCGCGGCAACCACCGCCTGCCGCACCCCCTCCGGCAAACCAAGGGGGCTCACATTGGCAGAAAAGTCCAGCGGCATCCCCCCATATTCTTGCTGATACCCGGCCCAATCGCCACCGTGGGTCAGTTCCATATCCGCACCTCGCTTTCACGTTTTGTTCCAGCCAACTTCTACTTTACCTCTGTAGACGCTAGAGTCTGTTTTAAAACCGGAGAAATGCCGGATTTTTGTCCAAAAACGAGGGCTTTCAAGGAAAAAACCGCAAGAAAGGCTTGCAGCCTTTCGAGGATTTTTGACACAGAAAGCACCGTTTTGGGGCAAAATAGACGGCGTTTCGGCGTTTTAAGACAGACTCTAGCACATAATCCGCTCCCTATCCAGCGCCCTACGGACAGGGCTACCCCTTTCAAACCGGCGCCCATTTGTCCGCTCCCTTCTTCCCGCGCCATAGAAAAGGATTGAAAACCCCGGCGCAGTATGGTAGTATATGCGTAGATGGATGTGGAACCCCGCATCCACATCGCAGAAAGGAGGCCTGCGCAAGTGGGGCACAAATCCGGTACCGTAGCGCTGGCCGGCCTGCTGGGGGCCCTGGCCCTGACGCTTTCCCTTACAGAGAGCCTGCTCCCACCCCTGCCGGGTATGCCCCCCGGTGCGCGGCTGGGTCTATCCAACATTGTAACCATGTACGCTGCCGGTAGCCTGGGCCTGCCCTGGGCCCTGCTCCTGGCCGCGCTGAAGGCCGGTTCGGCCTTTCTCACCCGCGGGTTAACGGCGGGTATCATGAGCCTTTGCGGTGGGCTTGCCAGTACGTTGGCCATGTGGCTGGCCTTAAAAAAGACGCCCCTGGGCTTGGCAGCCACCGGGGTTTGCGGGGCCATTGCTCACAACTGTGCCCAACTTTGCGTGGCATACCTGCTGGCCTCTGCCGCCGTGGTATTCTACTTACCGGCCTTGCTGGCGTTCAGCCTGCTTACCGGCCTGCTTACCGGCACTGTACTGCGGCTCACCCTGCCGCCCCTCGAACGGCTGCGGGCCCTTTTGGGGCGGCGGTAAGGCCGTGGGGTATTTCCCGCTGCCTATGGGCGCTGGACCGGCTGCCCTCCCATTCTCCTTACAGGGAACGAAAGCAAGTAGCCCCGTAACTTCAGGGGGCTGCTTTTTCCTTTTTGTAGGGCCGATGCCCAGCCAGCCGGTCATCCCCCTGGGCCAGTTTTCGCCCCGGCCGCCAGGCATGGCGCAATGGCCCTTACCCGTAGCGGCCGGGTGGTCACAAACTCCGCAAGCGGTTCCATGGCGGTGCGGGGGTGGGGATAGCAGTCTTTCCCCAACGCCACAGGCTCATCCACCGCATAAAGCCAGCCCGCTTTCTGCCCGTTATGCCAGATACTCCCGTCATCCTCCGTACACAGCAGGGTAGGCTGATGGGAAAACGCCCTGGCCAGGGCCTGCCACTGGGTAATGGTGCTGCCCTCCCGGAGCACATCAAACGCCTTGTCCGAGCCATGATACCACACCCCGCCCGGATCCACTTCCAGTTTCATGCCCCTACCCCCTTTACAGGCTGATATCCCGCTGGGCAAAGGCGTTCAGTTCCATGCCGGCGGTGTGGCCGGCTAAAAACTCGTAATAGCCCTGGGCGGCGATCATCGCTGCATTGTCCCCGCATAGGTGCAGCGCCGGCACATACAGGGGCAGGCCGGTTTCCTGGCTTAGGGCGGCTAACTCCCGGCGCAGTAGCCGGTTGGCGGAAACCCCGCCTGCCGCTGCCAGTACCTTTGCCCCGGTTTCCTTGGCCGCCTGCCGGAAACTGCCGGCTAAGCAGTCCACCACTGCCTTGCGGTAAGAGGCGCACAAGTCGGGGACGCTGATATCTTCCCCCCGCTGGGCGGCATTGTGCAGCAGGTTCAACGCCGCGGTCTTTAGCCCTGAAAAGCTGAAATCCAGTGGTGAGCCCTCCACTTTTGGCTTTGGCAGGCGGTATGCCTCCGGGTTGCCGCCCTCAGCCAGCTTGTCCAGTTCCACCCCACCGGGGTATGGGATGCCCATGGCCCGCGCGGCTTTGTCAAAAGCCTCCCCGGCGGCGTCGTCCCGGGTGCGGGCCAGCACCCGCAGTTGGGTGTAATCCGCCACCTCCACAATGTGGGAGTGCCCGCCGGACACCACCAGGCACAAAAATGGGGGTTCCAGCGCCGGGTGGCATAGGTAATTGGCGGCAATATGCCCCCGTAGGTGGTGCACCGGCACCAGCGGCAGCCCTGCCGCCAGGGCCAACCCTTTGGCAAAGTTGACCCCCACCAGCAGCGCGCCGATTAACCCCGGCGCATAGGTAACGGCCACCGCGTCTACCGCCCCCAGCGTAAGCCCAGCCTGGGACAGGGCCTGCTCGGTAACGCCCGTAATGGCCTCGCTGTGGCGGCGGGATGCAATCTCCGGCACCACGCCCCCATATATCTTGTGTTCGTCGATCTGGCTGGCCACCACAGACGATAGCACCCGACGGCCATCCTCCACCAGCGCGGCGGCGGTTTCGTCGCAGGAGCTCTCAATACCCAAAACGATCATACTTCTTCCCCCTTCAGCCGCCGGGTCATCAGCAACGCGTCCTCAGCGGGCTTATCATAGTAATTTTTCCGCCGGCCCACCTGCACAAAGCCCAGGCCGGCGTAAAGCGCCACGGCAGGCTGATTGGAGGGCCGCACCTCCAGCGTGATAAACGCCCCGCCGTCCGCCTGTGCCCGGCCAATCAACCCAGACACCAGCGCCCGGCCCACGCCCTGGCGCCGGTATCCGGCAAATACCGCAATGTTATCAATATAGTATTCCCCGGCTGCAAAGCGCATCCCGCCGTAGCCCAAAAGCCGGCCTTCCTCCTGGGCAACCAGATAGACGGCCTGGGGGTTTTCCAGTTCCCCGGCCAAAGCCCCCCGGCTCCAGGGGGAAGAAAAGCACTGGCGTTCCAGTTCCGCGGCGGCGTCCAGGTGCCGGGCCTGCATGGGAACTATTTCCATCCGCCGCCCTCCCCCTGCCTAAAGGCCGCCGCCTTCCGGTAGAATTTTTCCAGTTCCGCCATAAGGTGATCCCGGCACCGGCGGTAGGCGTCCAGATCCCCGCCAAAGGGGTCTGCCACCGGTTCGGGCAGGTAGATGTTTCCCGGCGGCACGCCGGCCTGCTCTAAAATATAGGCGTGGGTGCTGGACATGGGGAAAAACAAATCCCAGGCCGGCAAAAGCCCCCGGCTCACCCGGCGGGCCCGGTGGCCGCCCAGGTCCACACCTACCTCCCGGCAGGCCAGCACGGCGTTTTCCGTAGCAGGCGCCCCTTCTACCGCTGCCAGCCCCGCGCTGCCGCATAAGGCGCCCCCGTCCCCTTCCCTCTCCAGCAGTTGGCGGAACAACCCCTCTGCCATGGGGCTGCGGCAAGTATTTCCCGTGCACACAAACAGTATTTTCATAGGCTGATTGAGATCCCTTCCCAGACGAATTCATGTAGCTACCTAAGATTGTACCATATCCCGCCGGCTTTTTCCAGATTTTTATAAACTATCCGCTTATCCGCCCCCCAGCCCGCGCGGCACGGGGGTGTAGGGATTTGAATAGCCCCCCACCTATATAGGCGGGGGGCTATTCGGATGATTCCTATTTGTACGGCTTAGCCCTGTGCGGCCAGCCAGTCGTCTAGCTGCTCTTGCTTACACTTGATGATCTCGTCGATGCCGGCGTCGTGCAGCGCCTTTTGGAACACAGGCACGACCTCGTCGATGTCCACCACGCCGTTCATAAGGGGCGTGTAATACTGGGCGATCACATTGGCGCAGGCGGCAACCTGATCCGCTACAGGCTCCATGTCGCAGGTAAAGCCCAGGGCGATAGACCGCTTGGCGTTCTTGTTGCTCTCATAAATGCGCTCGTTGGCGTCCGGGGACTGGTCGAACCACAGGGGAACAATGGTACCGTTGGGCACCACGAAACTCTGGCCGCCGGTCCAGCCGGAGGTCTGCCCGTTCTCCCCATCCAGGTAAGCGGCAGCCCCGTTCTCGTCCAACTGGTAGGTAACGCCCTCTACGCCGTAGCTGAATATGGTAGCTACCTCCGGGTCGGTATACAGCAGGTTCAGCACCCGTATGTCAAGCCCACGACAAAAAAAATTACAACTTTTTTTGAGGATTTCCGGGCAGCCGCATAGCTGCCCGTAG
>CANOFK010000029.1 GCA_947565265.1 uncultured Clostridia bacterium
GGCAGGGCCCCACGGTCTTGGGCAGGAAGGTTGGGCCGAGCGGGGCGTGGGGGTTTTAGGAAAGGTGGGGCGGCGGGGCCGGTCAAGCGCGGCCGGGGCGCTTGCGGGGTGTGGGGCAGGGCCCCACGGTCTTGGGCAGGAAGGTTGGGCCGAGCGGGGCGTGGGGGTTGTAGGGGAAGTGGGGCGGCGGGGCCGGTCAAGCGCGGCCGGGGCGCTTGCGGGGCGTGGGGCAGGGCCCCACGGTCTTGGGTGACAGGGGTTGACAGGGGGGCGGAAATCTGGTACATTAGAAGGAGAATTTGCAAGGAGGTTTTTTCATGGAAATACATTACAAGCCCAGCGGGGTATGCAGCAAGATGATCGACGTGGTTGTGGAGGGGGACATTATCAAGTCGGTGAAGTTTACCGGCGGGTGCAGCGGCAACACCCAGGGGGTTGCGGCGCTGGCCCAGGGGATGCCTGTGCAGGAGTACATCAAGCGCTGCAAGGACATTAAGTGCGGCTTTAAAAAGACTTCCTGCCCGGCCCAGTTGGCCGAGGCCCTGGAAGAGGCTTTGACCGCCGCCGCCCGGTAAGCCGGGGGTGAACCCGTATACACGCAAAGAGGGCGCCGTCTTATAGACGGCGCCCCCTTTTTCGTGCCCAAAGCGCGGTTCGCTATGACCGGCTAACAGCCGTTGTTGCAGCCGCAGTCGTTGCCGCAGCCGTTGCCACACCCGTTGTTGCAGCCGCCGCAGCACATCAGGAGCAGGACGATGATGATGATCCAAGAGCAACCGTTGTTACACATTTGGGAACGCCTCCTTTCGTTTACATTCCATACTATTCCCTGGTACAAAAACTGTTACGGTTTTGGGCGGGGAATTTCAAAAAATGCGATATAGGGAGATTGAATGAGAAAAAAGCAGATTAGAGGAGATAAGTTGGGGCAAGGCTGAGGAATTTGACTTTATTTGACCTTGACGGGGGCAGAGAAATGGGGTAGACTAAAGTCAAAGAAAGTCAAAGACAAACTGGAGTGAGGGGAAATGCGCATCAGCGACAGCGTGGCAAACTATATACTGGAACTGCTGAACCAGGCGGGGGGCATCGCGGAGATACAGCGCAACGAACTGGCCGGCTTTTTGGGGTGCGTGCCCAGCCAGATCAACTACGTGCTGACCTCGCGGTTTACGCCGGAGCAAGGGTACCTGGTGGAGAGCCGCCGGGGGGGCGGGGGGTATATACGGATCACCCGGCTGAAACTCTCGAAGGCGGATATGATCATGCACATGGTGAACGGCGTGGGGGACAGCCTGGACGGGGCTACCGCCAGGGCTATGGTGCAGAACATGGCGGAGGGCGGCGTGCTGGAACTGGGGGCCGCGGAACTGATTTTGGCGGCGGTTTCGGAGAACGCGCTGGCCGCCGTGCCCAGAGACCTGCGGGACACGGTGCGGGCGATGATTGTGAAGAATATGCTGCTGGCCTCCAGGATGTAGGGGGGCTAGCGGGAACATGGCCCGGTATGGGCAAAATAGGAACAGGAGGTATGCCAAATGTTATGCCAGAGATGTGGGCAGAGGCCTGCGACCACACACATCAAGACGGTGGTGAACGGGCAGTTGACAGAAAGCCATCTGTGCGGGGAGTGCGCCCAGCAACAGGGGTACGGGGGGATGCTGGGCGAATGGGGAGGCTTTGGCAGCCTGCTGGGCGGGCTGCTGGGGGACGCCCCTGCCCAGGAGGTGAAACGCTGCCCCGGCTGCGGGGCCAGCTTTGGGGAGATATCCAAAAGCGGGAAGATTGGCTGCGCGGCCTGCTACCAGACTTTTAGGGAGCAGTTGCGGCCGGTGATACAGCGGATTCACGGGGCGGCCCAGCATATGGGCAAGTCGCCGGGGGGCTCGGCGCTGCGGGTGGTGAGCCAGGAACACCGGCTGGCGGTGGGGCCGGGCGGCCAGGCAGCGGGGACGCAGGGGCAATCAACCGGGCTGGAAGAAAAGCGGCGGCAGCTACAGGAGGCCATCAAGGCCCAGGACTTTGAAAGGGCGGCTGTGCTGCGGGACGAGATAAAGGAGGCGGAACGGCATGGGTGAGCAGGTGGCGTTGAAATGGTATGAGAAAACCGGCCAGGGCGGCGATGTGGCCGTGAGCCCCCGGGTGCGGCTGGCCCGGAACCTGCGCCGGGAGGTGTTTCCGGGGCGGGCCAGCGCGGAGCAGAAGGTGCGGGTGGCCCGGCAGGTGCGGGACGCGCTGCTGGACGGCAACAGCGTGCTGGCAGGGAGTTTCCGGTTTTTGCCGCTGGAGGAACTTTCGCCGGGGGCGGCGGCCTCGCTGGCGGAACGGCATTTGATCAGCCCGGCCTTTGCGGCGGGGGGGCCCGGCCGGGCCGTGCTGGTCAGCGAGGACGAGAGTATCTGCGTGATGGTCAACGAAGAGGACCATGTGCGCATTCAGGTGCTGCGGGAGGGGCTGGCCCTGGAAGAGGCCGCCGAGGCCGCCGACCGCATGGACACCTTGCTGGGGGAACGGCTGGAATTTGCCTATGACCGGGCCTTTGGCTACCTGACCCAATGCCCCACCAACCTGGGGACAGGGATGCGGGCCTCGCTGATGCTGCACCTGCCGGGGCTGGCGGAGGCGGGCAGCCTGCCAAGGCTGGCGGCGAACCTTTCGAAACTGGGGCTGACCCTGCGGGGGGCCTTTGGGGAGGGCAGCCGGGCTGTGGGGGAGATGGTGCAGCTTTCCAACCAGATTACCTTGGGGCTCAGCGAAAACCAGGCGATTGAGAACCTGGCGGCCATTGCCGGGCAGTTGATGGGGGAAGAGCGGCGGATACGGGCCGGGATAGAGAAGGACCCGGCGTGGCAAGATAAGATCTGCCGGGCCGCGGGGATTTTGCGGTCTGCCCGGCTGATGAGCGCCGGTGAGGCGGCCCAGTTGCTGTCTTTGGCCCGGCTGGGGGTGGCGCTGGGGCTGCTGGAAGGCATGGAGCCCGGCGAAATAGACGGCCTGCTGGTAAAGGTGCAGCCCGCCACGCTGGCGGAAGGGGCCGGAAAGCCCCTGGACGAGGCCCAGCGGGACGCTCGGCGGGCCGGGCTGTTGCGGGCGGCTTGCAGGGGGCTGGAGGCTGCCTATGCATATCTGCCTGACAGATCAGATAGAAATAACGGACGGGATGGTCCGGCAAGGCGATTATAAGGAGTGAGCATATGTTTCGGTTTAACGGATTTACGGAGAAGGCCAACCAGGCTTTGAACCTGGCGGTGGAATCGGCACAGGAGCTGGGGCATGACTACATTGGCAGCGAGCACCTGATGCTGGGCCTGCTGAAGGAGGGCAGCGGCGTGGCCTACACGGTGCTGCACAAGCTGGGCGTGACCGCCGAGGGCTATGAAAAGCTGCTGCGGGAACGCATTGGCTATGGGGAAAAGACCAGCCTGACGCCGGAGAACTTTACCCCGCGCACCAAGCAGATCGTACAGATTGCCGCCATGACCGGGGCCAAGATGCACAACCTGTATGTGGGCACGGAGCATATCCTCATCGCCATTATGCAGGACGAGGGCTGCTATGCCATGCGGTTTTTGAAGATACTGGGGATAGACCCGGACCGGGTGGTGCGGGAACTCTCTGCCATGATGGGGGGCGCGGCCGCGGCCGGCGGGGAAGGCGCCGCCCAGCGCACGGGGGGCAAGGCCCTGGAGCAGTTCGGCCGGGATTTGACGGAAATGGCCGCCCAGGGGAAGATCGACCCGGTGATCGGGCGGGGGGAGGAGATCCAGCGGGTGATCCAGATCCTCTCCCGCCGGACGAAGAACAACCCGGTGCTCATCGGCGAGCCGGGGGTGGGCAAGACCGCGGTGGCCGAGGGCCTGGCCCTGAAGATACGGGCCGGGGACGTGCCGGAGATCTTAAAGGGCAAGCGGCTGGTTTCTTTGGACCTGACCGGCATGGTGGCGGGCACCAAGTACCGGGGGGACTTTGAGGAGCGGATCAAATCGGCCATTGACGAGGTGAAGGGGGACGGGAATATCATCCTGTTCATCGACGAACTGCACACCATTATTGGGGCCGGGGCGGCCGAGGGCTCGGCGGACGCGGCCAATATTTTGAAACCCGCTTTGGCCCGGGGGGACTTCCAGGTCATCGGGGCCACGACCATCAACGAATACCGCAAGCATATTGAGAAGGACGCGGCGCTGGAGCGGCGGTTCCAGCCGGTGACGGTGGGGGAGCCCAGCCAGGAGGAGGCCGTGGAGATTTTGCGGGGGCTGAAAGACCGCTATGAGGCCCACCACAAGGTGAAGATTACGGAGGGCGCTATTGACGCGGCGGTGGGGCTTTCGGCCCGGTATATTTCGGACCGGTACCTGCCGGATAAGGCCATTGACCTGGTGGACGAGGCGGCCTCTAGGGTGCGGCTGCGCACCTTTACCGCCCCGGGCAGCGTGCAGGAACTGGAGAAACGCATGAAGGAACTGGAGGGCGACAAGGCCGCGGCGGTGAATGCCCAGGAGTTTGAGCGGGCGGCGGCCCTGCGGGACCAGCAGAAGGAGTTGCAGGAGCAACTGGAAAAGGCCAGGGACGAGTGGACCGCCAAGAACGAGCGTAGCAACGGGGTGGTGACGGAAGAGGATATTGCGGATATTGTGTCCATGTGGACGGGGGTGCCGGTTTCCCAACTGACGGAGGAGGAGAGCCAGCGGCTGCTGCGGCTGGAGGACACCCTGCACCAGCGGGTGGTGGGCCAGGAAGAGGCCGTGACCGCTATTGCCAAGGCCATCCGCCGGGGCCGGGTGGGGCTGAAGGATAAGAACCGGCCCATTGGCTCCTTTATCTTCCTGGGGCCCACCGGGGTGGGAAAGACCGAGCTGTGCAAGGCCCTGGCCGAGGCCATGTTCGGGGACGAGAAGGCTATGGTGCGCTTTGATATGTCGGAGTATATGGAAAAGCACACGGTGTCCCGGCTGGTGGGGTCGCCCCCCGGCTATGTGGGCTTTGACGAGGGGGGCCAGCTTACCGAGGCGGTGCGGCGCAAGCCCTATGCGGTGGTGCTGTTCGACGAGATTGAAAAGGCCCACCCGGATGTGTTTAACATCTTGCTGCAAATTTTGGAGGACGGCCGGGTGACGGACGCCCAGGGCAAGACCGTGGACTTTAAGAACGCGGTGATCATTATGACCTCCAACGTGGGGGCCAGGCTGATCACCGAGAAACGGGCCGCGCTGGGCTTTACGGAGAGCAGCGGGCAGGACGAACGGGACTTTGAGAAGATAAAGGAAATGGTGACAGGGGAACTGAAGAACCTGTTTAAGCCGGAGTTTTTGAACCGGGTGGACGATATCATTGTGTTCCACAAGCTGAGCCGGGAGGATACCGGGAAGATAGCCGGGAAGATGCTGGAATCCCTGGGCGGACGGCTGGCGGAGATGGGGGTGGAGGTGGACTTTACCCCCGCGGCCACAGACGCTTTGGCCGGGCAGGGCTATGACCCGGTGTACGGGGCCCGGCCGCTGCGGCGGGTGATACAGAGCCGGATTGAGGACTTGGCCTCGGAAAAGCTGCTGGAGGGGCAGATGGAACCGGGGAAGAAGTACCGGTGCGATTATGTGGACGAAAGCTTTGTGTTCACACAGGTATAAGCAGGTATAATAGAAAGGGCCGGGCGCTCCGTGGGGGGCGTCCGGCCTTTATTGGATGGGAGGCGGGGAATTTGGGGGGCTATGCCAGGTGGTTGATCATGCTGGCCAGGTAGCCGGCCCCAAAGCCGTTATCAATATTCACCACGCTGACCCCGCTGGCACAGGAATTCAGCATGGACAAAAGGGCGGACAGCCCCCCGAAGGAGGCCCCGTACCCTACGCTGGTGGGCACGGCGATCACCGGGCAATCGGCCAGGCCGCCGATGACGCTGGCCAAAGCGCCCTCCATGCCGGCAATGGCGATGATGACCCGTGCGCGCATCAGCTCCTCCAGATGGGCAAGGGTGCGGTGCAGGCCCGCCACGCCTACGTCATACAGCCGGGTGACCCGGTTGCCCAGCACCTGGGCGGTGAGGGCGGCTTCCTCGGCCACGGGCATATCGCTGGTGCCGCCGGTGGCCACCACGATGTCACCCTTGCCGCTGGGGGCGGGGATATCGCCCACAATGCCGACCCGGCCCAGGCTGTTGTAGTGCAGGGGCAGGGCGGCCCCGGTTACTTCCGCCGCCTGGGGGGTCATGCGGGTGATGAGCACCGCCTGCCGGCCGCCGGCCCAGAGGGAGGCGGCAATATCCCGGATTTGCGCCGGGGTTTTGCCGGCACCGTAGATGACCTCGGCCGCCCCCTGCCGCAGGCCCCGGTGGTGGTCAATCTTGGCAAAGCCCAGGTCCTGGAAGGGCTCCATCTTCAGAGCCAGCAAGGCGTCCTCTACGGAGCACTGGCCGGCGTGTACCTGCTCTAAAAGGGCGCGCACGTCCTGTTGATCCATTTTTATATCCCCTTTCTGCTGTGTGGGACCTCTTACCCCATTATATAGGATTTGCCCAGAGCACGCAAGCTTTTTTCTGGCAAGATGCCGCCGGCTGGGTTGCCTCTGGCGGGTTTGCCTCCGGCGGCCCAAGGGGCACCGCCCCTTGGGAACCCCCGCCACTTTTGAAAAAGTGGACAAAACTTTTGCGGAGGGGATTTTTTGTGGATTTGTCATCGGGCGTAAAAATGTTTAAAAAATTTTTTAGTGGGGGATGTGGGTAGGGGCGTGTCTAAAAATGAAGAGTATATAAATAGTGTTCTGGCGGGCAAACAGTAAAAGTTTCGTCAACCTTTTCAAAGGTTGTGGGGTTCTTAGGGGCGACGCCCCTAAGCCGCCGGAGGCAAAAATTCTTCATAAACTTTCCTTTGGACACGCCCTGGGGGAGCGGGCGGCTTGCCAGCGGGGGGAAAATGTGGTATACTGTACGGTACACCATAAAAAAAACGGGAGAGCCCCTGGGAGGATATGAGCATGGAAAGCCTGATGATCGCGCTGCGCACGGTGCTGCCGCTGTTTTTGATGATGGCGGTGGGGTACATCACCCGCCTGACCGGGCTGCTGGGGGAGATAGCGGCCCGGCAGGTGAATAAGACGATCTTTAAGATTTTTTTGCCGCTGCTGGTGTTTGTGAACATCTACGACGCCGACCTGGCGGTGGATTTGCGCAGCGACCTGCTGTTTTTTGCGGTGGCCGGGGTGCTGCTGGCGTTTTTGGTATCGCTGGTGCTGGTGCTACTGACCGAGCAGGAAAACGCCCGGCGGGGGGTGATGTTGCAGGGGATGTTCCGCAGCAACTTTGTGCTGTACGGGATACCCATTGGCATGGCCCTGTTCGGGAACACGGCGGCGGGACGGGCCTCGGTGCTGATTGCGGTGGTGATCCCGATATTTAACGCGCTGGCGGTGCTGGCTTTGGAGATGTTCAACGGCCAGCGGCCCAACCTGTGGCAGGTGCTGGTGGGGATTGCCACCAACCCGCTGATTTTGGCCTCTGTGGCGGGGATTTTGTGCAATTATTTCCGTGTGGCGCTGCCGGAGGTGCTGTACAGCACGGCCTCGACCCTGGGGGGCATTGCCACGCCCCTGGCCTTTGTGGTGCTGGGGGCCTCGATGAACTTTGGGGAAACGGGGTGTTGCGTGAAACCCTTGCTGGTGACGCTGGGGATGAAGCTGGTGGTGTACCCCGCCGCTTTTATCGGGGCGGCTATTTTGCTGGGGTTCCGGGGGGCTGATTTGGTGGTGCTGCTGGCGCTGTTCGGCTCGCCCGTGGCGGTGTCCTCCTTCACCATGGCCCAGCAGATGGGCGGGGACGACCAGTTGGCAGGGCAGTTGGTGGTGTTCAGCTCGCTGCTGTCCATTGGGACGATGTTTTTGCTGATTTGGGGGTTGAAGTATTTTGCGTTTTTTTAACGGGGCAAGCCCGGCAAGGCCGGGGATGGTTTTGTTCGATTACGGCGGCACCTTGGCCAGGGAAACGGCGCCGGACTTTCTGCGGGGATGGCGCGCGGTGTTCCGGTATGTGGGGAAGAACCCGGAGGGGGCCACGCCGGAGCAGGCCCATCAACTGGCGGACAGCCTTTGGCTGCGGTTTTCCGGCTTGCGCTGCCCTGCGGGCTCCCGGCCGGGGGGCGCGGAGATGCACGAGTGGCATCAACTGCAAACGGTGTTTGACGCCCTGGCCATAGAGCCGGCCAGGCCCCTGGGGGAGATGGAAAGGGTGCTGATGGAGCACGCCTGCCCCTGCGAACCGGCCCCCCTGGCGGCGGAGTTACTGGCCCTGCTGGACAGGCAGGGCATCCCCACCGGGGTGGTGAGCAATATCGGCTGGTCGGGCCAGGCGCTGGCCGGCCGGTTGGAGGAGCTGTTCCCGGAGCACCGGTTCGCCTTTGTGCTGGCCTCCAGCGAGTACGGCATCCGCAAGCCGGATCCGCTGCTGTTTCAGATCGCCCTGCAAAAAGCCCGTGTGCCCGCGAAAAAGGTGTGGTTTTGCGGGGACAGCCTGGAGGCGGATATGGAAGGGGCGCAGGGGGCGGGGATGTTCCCGGTGTGGTTTCGGCCGGGGGAGGGGGCGGCCCCGGCGTTCCCCTGCCTGGCGGTAGAGGGCTGGGGGGAACTGGCGGCCCTGCTGGAGGGCCTGCCCCCGGACGGGGAGGTGGGGGAATGAGGCTGCGGGCGTATGCCTCTGCCGACTGCCCGGCATTGGCGGAACTGTTCTACCAAACCGTGCACACGGTGAACGCCAGGGACTATACCCCCCGGCAACTGGACGCCTGGGCCACCGGGCAGGTGGACCTGGCGGCATGGGACCGGTCGTTCCGGGAGCACTTTACGCTGGTAGCGGAGGAAAAGGGGGAGATCGTGGGCTTTGGCGACATTGACCGCGGCGGGTACCTGGACAGGCTGTATGTACACAAGGACTACCAGGGCAGGGGGGTGGCCACCGCCCTGTGCCAGGGGCTGGAAAGGGCGGTGGGGACAGGGACGGTTGTGACCCATGCCTCGGTGACGGCAAAGGGGTTCTTTTTGCGGCGGGGGTACCGGGTGTGCAGGGCCCAGCAGGTGGAGCGCCGGGGGGTGTGGCTGCGGAACTTTGTGATGGAGAAAATTTTGGGGCCTCCGGAGGAATAGAGGCAGGCACGATGGTTTGGCCTCCGGCGGCTTAGGGGTTTCACCCCTAAGAACCCCACCA
>CANOFK010000030.1 GCA_947565265.1 uncultured Clostridia bacterium
AAAATTTTTTACACTTCTTTTACTTCTTTATCTCACATGAGCAAAGAGCCAGGGGATGAAACAGCTGATGGCGGGAGGCGGCGTAGCGGCCATAGGGATGCTGCTGGTGCCGGTCCTGAAAACGCTGTTCTGAGAGAAGATCCATCCCCCGGCCCCGGTGAGAGGGGCCGGGGTAGGAAAGGAGGGGAAGGGCGGTGGATTTTCTCATCAATGCCATCGTGGATTGGCTGAAGGGCTTTCTGGTGGATGGCATCTTAAGCAACCTTGGCGGGTTGTTTGACAGCGTAAACCAAAGGGTAGGGGAGATTGCCGGGCAAGTGGGGACGACCCCACAGGCATGGAACGGCGGGATATTCCGGATGATACAGGGCCTGTCGGATACGGTGCTGCTGCCCATAGCGGGGGTGCTGCTGGCCATAACGGCCACCATGGAGCTGATCGGGCTGATCACGGAAAAGAACAATATGCACGAGGTGGATACCTGGCTGTTTTTCAAGTGGGTGTTCAAAACGGCCTGCGTGGTCCTGATCGTAAGCAATACCTGGAACATCGTAATGGGGGTATTCGACCTGGCGCAGGAAGTGGTAAGCCGGAGCGCCGGGGTGATAACGGGGACAACGGCTATAGACCTGGACACGGTGATCCCGGACCTGGAAACCAAGCTGCGGGCCATGGAGCTGGGGGAACTGTTCGGGCTGTGGTTCCAGTCGCTGTTTGTGGGGGTGACCATGTGGGCGCTGGTGATCGTGATCTTCATCGTGATCCACGGGAGGATGATCGAGATCTACATGGTGTCGTCCATGTCGCCCATTGCCATGAGCGCCATGCTGGGGAAACCCTTTGGGGGCATCGGGCAGAACTACCTGAAAACGCTGTTCGCCCTGGGATTCCAGTCATTCCTCATCATGGTGTGCGTGGGGATCTACGCGGTGCTGGTGCAGGGCATCGCGGCCATGGAGGACGTGGGGATGGCAATATGGACCTGCATGGGGTATACAGTGCTGCTTTGCTTTACGCTGATAAAGACCGGGAGCCTGAGCAAGTCGATCTTTGGTGCGCAATAAAGGAGGGGGAGAATGAACGGATATGTGGACATACCCAGGGACCTGTCGGAGGTAAAGGCGAAGGTGTTCCTGAACCTGACGAAACGGCAGCTGGTGTGCTTTGGGGCAGGGATCGGCCTGGGTGCGCCGCTGTACCTGTGGGCCATGGGGCCGCTGGGGACCAGCGCGGCCACGCTGCTGATGCTGCCGGTGATGCTGCCCTGCTTTCTGCTGGGGATGTATGAAAAGCACGGCAGGCCGCTGGAGAAAATAGTGGGGGACATGGTGCGGGCACGGTACCTGCGGCCCAGGACAAGACCCTATCAGACGAAAAACTACTACACCCTGCTGCAGCGGCAGCGGGAATTGGACGAGGAGGTAGAGCGGATCATTGCAAGGCATTATGGCGTTGTGGAAAGGGAAAAAGGGATGGCAGGCACAGCGGGCCCCGGCAAGGCCCCTGAGCCGGGCGGAAAGGAAGGAGATCCAAAGGGCCGTAGAACGTGCCCAGGGCAAGGAGAAAGGGCAGATCTCGGCCCAGGAGAGCATCCCCTTTGAGCGGATGTGGCCGGACGGCGTCTGCCGCGTGGAGCAGGGGTACTATACGCGCACGGTGGAGTTCCAGGACATCAACTATGAGCTGTGCCGGGAGGAGGACAAGGAGGTGATCTTCGGCAAGTGGAGCGCGTTCCTGAACTATTTTGACAGCACGGTGCATTTCCAGTTCACGTTCCTCAACCGTGCGGGGAGCCGCGAGGACCCGGCGGAAAGTTTCCGGCTGAGGCCGGCGGGGGACGGCTTTGACGACGTAAGGCGGGAGTATTCGGAGATGCTGCGCAGCCAGGTGCAAAAGGGGAACAACGGCATGACCCGGACCAAGTACCTGACCTTTGGGGTAAAGGAGGAGGGTATAAAAACCGCCCGCCCCCGGCTGGAGAGGCTGGAGCGGGATATCCTCAACAATTTCCGGCGGATGGGGGTGCGGGCCCGCCCGCTGGACGGCAAAGAGCGTCTGGAGGTGCTGTACAACATCTTCCACCTGGAAGGGGGCCCGGGGTTCTCGTTCGATTGGGACTGGCTGATCTCCAGCGGGCTCTCGGTAAAGGATTATATCGCACCCAGCTCCTTCGGGTTCCGGGAGGCCCGGAGCTGTACGGTAGGCGGGACCCACGCGGCCCTGTCCTTTGTGCGTGTGACGGCGCCCAAGCTCAGCGACCGGGTGCTGACGCGGCTGCTGAACACGGAGGCCAGCCAGGCGGTGTCCTTCCATATCTGGCCGGTGGAGCAGGTGCAGGCGGTGAAGTATGTAAAGCGCAAGCTCACGGACCTGGACAGCCGGAAGATCGAGGAGCAGAAAAAGGCTGTGCGTGCGGGATATGATATGGACATCCTACCCTCGGACTTAAACAGCTATGGCAGCGCGGCCCGGGAGATGCTGGATGAGCTGCAAAAGCAGAACGAGCGGATGTTCCTGACGGAGCTGCTGGTGATGAACACCGGGCCGGACGCCCAGGCGCTGAAAACCGCGGTGGGGCAGACCCGGGATCTGATCCAGCAGGCCAACTGTGAGCTGGTGCCCCTGGACTGGAGGCAGGAGCAGGGGCTAATGAGCTGCCTGCCCCTGGGGATGGACCAGATCGGCGTCCAGCGGGGGCTCACCACCAGCAGCACGGCGGTGTTCATCCCCTTTACCACCCAGGAGCTGCTGCAAACAGGGGGTGAGAGCCTGTACTATGGGCTGAACGCCCTTTCCAGCAACCTGATCATGTTTGACCGGAAACGGCTGCCCAACCCCAACGGGCTGATCTTCGGGACGCCGGGCAGCGGGAAGTCATTCTCCGCAAAGCGGGAGATCACCAATGTGTTTTTGGTGACCGGGGACGATATCATTATCTGCGACCCGGAGGCGGAATACGCGGCGCTGGTGGAGCGCCTGGGCGGGCAGGTGGTGCGGGTGTCGGCCCAGAGCGGGCAGTACATCAACCCCATGGACCTGAATATGGAATACGGGGACCGGAAGGAGGGCGAGAGCCCGGTAGCCTTTAAGGCGGAGTTCCTGCTGTCGTTTATGGACATTGTAGTGGAGCGCAAGGAAGGGCTGCTGCCCGCGGAGAAAACGGTGATCGACCGCTGTGTGCGGCAGGTGTACCGGGAGTACCTGCGGGACCCCAGGCCGGAGAATATGCCCATCCTGGAGGACCTGTACCGTGAGCTTAAGGGCCAGAGGGAGCGGGAGGCCCGGGAGCTGGCGACCATGCTGGAGATCTATGTGTCCGGGTCCCTGAACATTTTCAACCACCGGACCAATGTGGACATCCGTAACCGGGTGGTGTGCTATGACATCCGGGACCTGGGGGAGCAGCTGAAACAGCTGGGGATGCTGGTGGTGCAGGACCAGGTATGGAACCGGGTGACGGTGAACCGCGGCAACGGGAAAAGCACCTGGTACTATGTGGATGAGTTCCACCTGCTGCTGACCGGGGAACTGGCAAAATGGAGCTCCAAGGTGTGGAAACGGTTCCGCAAGTGGGGCGGCGTGCCCACGGGTATCACCCAAAATGTGACAGACCTGCTGGAAAGCCCGGAGATCGGGAATATCCTCAACAACTCGGACTTTGTGTATATGCTGAACCAGCGGGGTGGTGACCGGGAGACCCTGGCTGCCCACCTGAAGATCAGCCCGGACCAGCTATCCTACGTGACCAACTCCGGGCAGGGGGAGGGGCTGCTGTTCTGCCGGGGAGTGATCTTACCCTTTGTGGACCGGTTCCCCAAGGACACGGAGCTGTACCGGGTGATGACCACCCGTCTGGAGGAGGTGGCCGGGCATGGCGCAAGTGGGAGATAGGATGGCGGTGCTGGACATCCTGTATGACGGCATCGGGCAAACCGGGCGGTGGCTGGACAGCCTGCCGGGCCCGCTGGCAGCGGAGCCTTACGCGGTGCAGGCATACCTTTCGGCGCTGAATGGGGAGCTGGAAAAGGTGCTGAAACTGTCGTTGCCAGGGGGCGACTGGCGGATGAAGAAGATCGGCACGCTGGCAGCGGGCATGGCCAGGGCCAATACCCTTGTGCGGCGGGAACTGGCCCTGGAAATGGCAAAGGGCGCCGGGGAAGGGGAGCGGGACGAACTGATCCTGCTGGCCGGGAACCTGACGGCCTTGTTAAGGAGGCTGAAGGAATGAAGGGAAAAGAAGGGAAAACCCGGGCAGGGATGGACGTGAACACCTTATGCGCCCGGTTGGATGCGGCCTGGTGGGACGTGCAGTACGGCGCAAACCAGGTGCGCCTGTACAGCCAGTTCCAAGGTGCGGGGGAACTGCTGGCCCAGGCGCATGGGGATCTGATGCGTGCGGCGGACCGGCTGCTGGCGCTGAAGGGGGAGCTGCTGGAGGCCGGGTATGGCGGCTAAGGCCCCCCGGCTGCGGTTTACAGAGGAGGAACGAGCGGACCCCAATGCCGGGAGGGCCGTCCGGCGGGCGGAACAGGCCGCAGGGAAGGCGGAGAAAGTGGGGGAAAAGGCCCGGAAGAAATCCCTCCGTTTTGTAGACCCCAAGACCGGGGAGATCACGGTAAAGATGCGGTGGGAGGGCAAAAAGCCCCCCGCCCGGCCCCTATATGGGGTAGAGAATGCCGCCGCAGGCGCGGCGGAGGCCCTGCGCTCCGGGGACCGGGAATCCGTGGGGAACGCCGGCGGGGAGAGCGCCGGCCTGCTGCTGGACACAGCGGGCGCAGGGAGCCGGCTGCTCCGTGGGGCGGCCTATGGGGGTAGGCTGCGCTTTACCCGCAAGGCGGCCCGGGCGGAGGAGGCGCTGGGCAAGGCCAACCTCCGGGCCCTGTATAAGCTGGAGCTGTCCGCCTACCGGCGGAAGTCCGGGGAAAAGCCCGGCGTCCTGAAAAAGCAGCGGGTCAAGCGGATGATCCGAAAGCGGTATGCCGGGGCGGTGCGGGCGGAACGGGCCGGGGGCGCTGCCAGCAGGTACGGCGCCCGGGGGATCCGGGAGGCTAAAAAGGCCGGGGGCTTTCTGCGCAGGCACAGGCGTGGGCTGTGCCTGGTGCTGGCGGTTTTCCTGGTCCTGTGCCTGTTCATGAGTTTCTTTTCCTCCTGCACGGCCCTGGTGGGGGGCAGCCTGCCCGCTGTGCTGAGCACCTACCCCAGTGAGGACGGCGCCATGCTGGGGGCGGAGCGGGCCTATGCCGCCCTGGAGGATGGGCTGAAAGCCACGGTGGACCAGGAAAGCTACAAAAGCCGGCACAGCTATGACGAATACCTCTTCCGGCTGGACCCCATCGGCCATGACCCCCATGCGCTGGTTTCCCTGATCACCGCGTACTATGGCCGGGCCTGGACCCTGGAGGAGGCGGGGCCCTTGGTTGCCAGCCTGTTTGGGCAGCAATACGCCCTGACGGAACAGGTGGAAACCAAGGAGCGCCAGGAGCGGATCCCGGTCCCGGGCCCGGGCGGGGAAATGGTCCCCGGCCCGGCCACGGAAACAGTGGAATACACCACCTGCACGGTTACCTTGAAAAGCCGGGACCTGCCGGAGATCGCCCGGGAGATCCTCAGCGCGGAGCGGTATGAACTGTTCAGCCTGTATTTGCAGCTGAGGGGGAACCGGCCCGACCTGTTCCAGGGCATTGCCGGGGCCGGAGGCGGGCCCACGGACCTGAGCGGGGTGCGTTTTGTAAACGGCGCCCGGCCCGGCAACCAGCGGGTGGTGGAGATCGCCAGGAGCCAGGAGGGCAATGTGGGGGGATATCCCTATTGGAGCTGGTACGGTTTTGGCGGATGGGTGGACTGGTGCGCTGCCTTTGTCAGCTGGTGCTATAACCAGGCGGGGTATACCGAGCCCCGGTTTTCCAGCTGTACCTACGGAGGCCGCGCCTGGTTCCAGGCCCATGGGCAGTGGGCGGCGCGGGGGTATGCCCATATCGCTCCCGGGGACGCCATTTTCTTTGACTGGGATCTGAGCGGGGACTGCGACCATGTGGGGATCGTGATCGGCACGGATGGCAGCCGGGTCTACACTGTAGAGGGCAACTCGGACAATGCCTGCCGGGTACGCAGCTATCCCCTGGACTATGACCGCATCGCCGGATACGGCCTGATGAACTGAATGGAGGGCGGCCTTACCTGATCCGGGAAGGCCGCTTTCCTTTGCCCGGACAAATATAAACCGAGAGGAGAAGTGATGATTTGAACCCAAAGCTTAAAAAGATCCACGCGGAGTACGAAAAGAACGCGGCGAAGATCGCGGGCCTGCAAGCCCGGCAGAAGGAATTGGAGCGCCAGCGCACGGAAACGGAGAACCTGGAGATCATCGGCATGGTGCGCAGTACAGGGATGGGGCTGGAGGAACTGGCCGCGTTCTTTGGCGGCAGCCCGGAAAAGCCCGGGGAGGAGGGGGACGCATATGGGGAAAACTAAGTGGAAAGCCGTTCTGATGGCCGGGCTCATGGCGATGGCTGCGGCCCTGGGAGGGGGAGCCCCGGCCTATGCCTACGGGACCCAGGTAACGGCCACGCCTATCCCCCAGGCTACAGCCGCCCCCACCGCCACGCCGGTCCCCCTGGACCCCAAGACGGGCCTGCCCATGGGGACGGCGGCCACGCCAACGCCCAGCCCCACGCCCCAACCCAAGGCCCTGACCCCGGAGGGGAATATGAAACTGGTGGACGATATCAGCGGGGCCCAAAGCGGGGACAAGGACTTCCTTGTGATCCAGAGCCGGAACGGCCAGTATTTCTACATTGTGGTGGACCGGGCAAACCAGGGGGCAAATTCCGTCCATTTCCTTAATCAGGTGGATGAGGGGGATCTGCTGGCCGCTATAGAGGACGGGGCCAGCCCCAGCCCGAGCCCCGCCCCCCTGTCCTGTACCTGTGTGGCGCTCTGCCAGCCGGGGGAGGTGGATACCCAATGCCCGGTATGCGCCTTGGCGCTGACGGACTGCCAGGGGGTGGCCCCGGCAGCCACTGCCACGCCGGAGCCCTCCCCCAGCGCGGAGCCGGAGCCTCAGCCAGAAAAGCCCGCGGGTATGGGCGGGCTGGCCCTGGCGGTTTTGCCGATCCTGGCCGGAGGGGGTGTGTTCGCCTGGTTCAAGCTCTTTAAGGGCCGGGCCGGGAAACCCGCCCGGAACCCGGAGGACCTGGAAGAGGACAGCCGCCTGGAGCAGGCGCTGAACGCCCCGGCTGAGGAGGAAGATGGGGCGTACGAGTTTGAGGAGGATGTGGAATGAGCCGGTATTTCACAGACAGCCCCTTTGAGCGCATGATGATGTCCCGCCCGTGGGAGTGGCGGGAAACGCGGAGGCCGGGGCCCCCGCCCCGCCGCCCAGCCCAGGCGGTGCGGAGAAAGGAGGCGGCCCGGTATGAGTGAGTATAGGCTGGTGATCGCGGAAAAACCCTCGGTGGCGATGGCCATCGGCAAGGTGCTTGGGGCAAAGGAGAGGAAAAACGGGTATTTACAGGGCAGCGGCTGGCTGGTGGGCTGGTGCCTGGGGCACCTGGCCCAGCCTGCCGGGGCGGGGAAGTATGACCCTAAATTTGCCAAATGGAACCGGGAGGATCTGCCTATTTTCCCGGACCCCTGGAAATGGGAGGTGGACGAGGAAAAGAAAGCCCAATTCGATCTGCTGAAGGGGCTGATGGAGAGGCCGGACGTGACGGAGGTGGTGAACGCCTGCGACGCCGGGCGGGAAGGGGAACTGATCTTTGGGACCGTATACAGCCTGAGCGGGTGCCAAAAGCCGGTGCGGCGGCTGTGGGTCAGTAGCATGGAGGACAGCGCCATCCGGGCGGGATGTGAAAGCCTGCGCCCGGGCAGCGCGTACCAGGGGCTGTACCAGGCGGCGCTCTGCCGCCAGCGGGCGGACTGGCTGGTAGGCATCAACGCCACCCGGTTGTTTACTTTGCTTTATGGGCGAACCCTCCAGGTGGGACGGGTAATGTCACCCACCCTATCCCTGCTGGTCCGGCGGGAGGCGGAGATCGCGGCCTTTGGGCCCCGGCCCTTCTATGTGCCGGAGGTGAGGGCCCGGGGTGTGGTATTCTCCGGGGAACGGCTGGAAAGCCGGGAGGAGGCGGAGCGGATCGCTGCGGCCTGCGGCAAGGCTGCAAGGGTCACTGCCGTGGAGCGTAAAGAACACACGGAAAAGCCCCCCGCCCTGTTTGACCTGACCGCGCTGCAGCGGGAGGCCAACCGGACCTTGGGCTACACGGCCCGGCAGACGCTGGACTATCTCCAAAGCCTGTACGAGAAAAAGCTGTGCACCTACCCTCGCACGGATAGCCGGTTCCTCACCAGGGATATGGAAGGATCCGTGCCGGGGCTTGCGGCTGTGGCAGCGGGGGTCCTGGGCGTAGAGGCCCCGGTGGAGGTCCTGGCGTCCCAGGTCTGCGACAGCGGGCGGGTCAGCGACCACCACGCCCTTCTCCCCACCCTGGGCGCAGGGGATGCGGACCTTTCCGCCCTGCCCGTGGGCGAGGGGGAGATTCTCAAGCTGATTGCCCTGGGGCTGCTGCGGGCGGTGTCCCCGGCCTGCCGGTATGCGGAAACCACTGTGGCCCTGGGCTGTGGCGGGAGCCTGTTCAGGGCCAAGGGGAGGGAAACGCTTTCCCCCGGCTGGAGGATCTGGCAGACCGGTCGGGAAAAAGGGCCGGAGGCCCTTCCCAAGGGGTTTGCGCAGGGGACGGAGATCCCGGTAGAGGGCCCGGCTGTGCGGGAGGGGAAAACCAGCCCGCCCAGGCCCTACACAGAGGACACCCTGCTGGCAGCCATGGAGGCCGCCGGGGCCAAGGAGGCGCCCCAGGACGCGGAACACCGGGGGATCGGCACCCCGGCCACCCGGGCGGGGATCTTGGAGAAACTGGTGGACGGCGGCTTTGCCCGGCGGGTTAAGGGGAAAAAGGCCACGAGCCTGGTTCCCACCAAACTGGGCGAGGCCCTGGCCACCGTGCTGCCGGAGGAGCTGCAATCCCCGCTGCTCACAGCCGGATGGGAGCAACGGCTGAAGGAGGTGGAGCGGGGGGAGCTGGCCCCGGAGCAGTTTATGGAGGACATTGCCCACATGGTGCGGGAGC
>CANOFK010000031.1 GCA_947565265.1 uncultured Clostridia bacterium
ATACAGGGACGTAAAGAACGTGCTGGCGGTCAATAAGGCCCAGCGGCATATCCGCGGGGGCATGGCCACCAAAAAGAAATATGAATCGCTGAAATGAGGGCCAACACGAAAACGGAAAGCACACAAAACAGAGAAAATACACGGAAAAGCCATCGCCCGCCTCCCTGTTGGCCAGGAGGCGGGCGATGGCCCTTTTTTATGGTATGCGCACGGCCGGCTTTATTCCAGCCCGGCCACGTTCTGGCAGAAGGTCATCAGGATCTGTGCCATCTGCGCCCGGGAGGCGGTGCCACGGGGCAAAAGCTGGCCGTCTGAGCCGTTGACCAGCTTGTTGCCTACCGCCCACTGCATGGGGGCTTTGGCATAGCTTTGCACCTTGCCGCCGTCCGGGAAAGCGGACAGGTTGCCGCTGGCGGTTACATCGTAGCCCTTATACTGGGCGTAGCGGTACAGGATAGCCGCCAGGTCCTGCCGGCTGATGGAGCTGCCCGGCATAAACCGCCCGTCCTCATACCCGCTGACGATCCCGTTGGCCGAGGCCCACTGTACCGGGTTATAGTAATAGGCACCGGGGTTGGTCACATCGGTAAAGTCCTTGCCCCCGGAAACAGCCGGCTTGTTTTCCAGGTTGTACAGCACCGTAACAATCTGCCCACGGGTGGTTTTGCCGTTGGGGTTAAACTTGCCGCCCCCTTCCCCGCTCATCAGGCCGTGTGCCACCACGTACTTCACTGCGGGCTTATACCAGTTGGCGGTCAGGTCGGTAAAGCCGGTGTCCGGGTCCGGGGTGGGCGCCGGCGTAGGCGTAGGAGTAGAAGTGGGGGTGGGGGAAGGCGTTGCCGGCGCGCTGCCAAAGTGCTTGGGCGCGTCATGCAGGGTCTGGTTGTAGCCGTAGTCGTCGCTGATGCTGACCCGCTCCCACTGGTCCTGGGTGCCGGCGTAGTACACGCCGGTTAAGGGGCAGTCAGAAAAGGCGGCGGTTTCTATACTGGTCACGCTTTGGGGGATATGGACCTTTTTCAGGCTTGTGCAGCCGTTAAAGGTCTGCTTCTGGATGCGGGTAATGCCCTCCGGCAGGGTGATTTCCTCCAGCCCGGTGCCCTGGAAAGCGGCCCAGCCCAGCTCCCGCAGCCCGGCGGGCAGGGTGACGGCGCGCAGCTTGGACAGATAGCAGAACGCGGCCGTGCCAATGGTGGTCACGCTGCTGGGGATCGAGATGGACGCCAGGTTCTCGGCGTATTCAAAAGCCTGCTGGCCAATGGTGGTCAGGGTAGAGGGCAGGCTAACCTTGGTAAGGCTGGTGCAGTGGCTGAAGGCGAATTTATCCAAAGAGGTGACGCCCTCCTCCAGGACAACCTGTTCCAGCCCCGCGCAGTATGAAAAAGCGCTTTCGTCCACCTGCTTTACGCTGCCGGGTATGGTAACGGAAACCAGCTTGTTACACCCTACAAAGGTACCCTCGCCCAAACTGGTCAGGGTAGAGGGCAGGCTGATCTCCGTCATTTCGCAGCCGTAAAAGCCCCGGTTGCCAATGGAGGTAACGCCCTCTTCAATGACCACCTTCTTCACTTTTTCCGGGAAACTGTACCAGGGGTGTACGGCGTTGGGGTAGTCCTGCATATCCCCGGTGCCCCGTATGGTCAGCAGGCCGTCCCCGTCCAGGGTCCAGGTAACATTGTCCCCCTGGGCGCCCACCTGGCCGGAGAGCACCTCCGGCGCCGGTTCGTCCCCGCCCGCCCCTTCCGGGTAGCGGGTGAACAGGTATGTAGAGGCCTCTACCTCCTCCTGGCTGGGGGCTTCCCCGGCGGCCAGGGCCCCTACCGGCACCACGGCCAGCAGCATACAAAGGGCCAGTACAATGGAAAGAACCTTCTTCAAATCGATAACCTCCTAAGAAAATTTTATAAAAACAGAAACCCTCTGGGTATCCCAGGTTAAAAACCCCGCCCCTTGGCTTGCAATCCGGCGGGCAAAAGGGTATAATGGCAACAGTCAGCCCCCGTCCACGTGCCTTTGTATGGCCCGGAACGTGTCCTCGCTGACCACGTGCTCCATCCGGCAGGCGTCCTCGGCGGCCAGTTGAGGGGGCACGCCCAGGCTGGTCAGCCAGCGGGTGAACAGCAAATGCCGCTCGTACACGCTTTCGGCAATCCGCCTGCCCTCCTCCGTCAGGGTGATGAACCCCTCCGGGTCCACCACAATGCAGTTGCGCTCCCGCAGGTGTTTCATGGCCACGCTGACGCTGGGCTTGCTGAACTCCATCTCGGCGGCAATGTCAATGGAGCGCACCGCCCCGGTACGCTGGTGGAGGATCAAGATGGTTTCAAGGTAGTTTTCCGCAGATTCCTGGATCTTTTTCACGGCGCGCAGGCTCCTTTCCCCGTACCCCGGCATACCGCACAAAAACAGCCGGGCAGCGGGCCGGGTGACAGTTCTATTATATACGAATTTTAAAAAAAAGCAAGCCCATCCGGTTTATTTACCCTGGGTTTGCGGGATAGGGGGTCGTTTTGGTGATGTACCGCTATTTTGGCGCCTTTATCGCCGGCACAGAGGAGATCGTGGCGGCCATCCTCCGGCAGGGGCTGCCGGGGGGTTCTGTCCGGGCGCTGTCCCCTGGCGCGGTGGAGTTTGAGGCCGGCCAGCCCTACCGCCGGCTCAGCCTGCCCTGTTTCAACAACCTTTTCCGGGTGATTTGGTCCGCGCCCGCCGCCCCCACCAAAGCCGGGCTGGAAAAGTTCCTGCGGGCCCTGCCCAGCGCCCGGGCAGACTGGCCCGCCGCCCGGCCGGAGGAGGGGAAGGGCCGCAGCTTCCGGCTGGTGGTTTCCTGCAAAAACCAGTTGGTGGGGGTGTCCCGCCCGGCCAAAGAGGCCGCCGAGAAAAAGTTAGCCGCCGAAACCGGCCTCCGGCTGGACCGCAGCCTGCCGGACTGGGAGTTCTGGGCCCTGGTCCGGGACGACGGCCGGGCCTACCTGCTGCGCCGCCTGACCCGCCACCGGGCCTATGACAAGCTGCTGCACCCCGGCGAACTGCACCCGGAGCTTGCCTATATGCTGTGCTGGCTGACGGACCCCCGCCCCACCGACCGCGTGGCGGACCCCTTTTGCGGCTACGGGGCCATCCCGGCCCAGCGCTGCGCCCGGTTCCCCTACGCCAGCCTGTACGCCGGCGACCTGGCCACCGGGCCCCTGGAGGCCGCCCGGCAAAAACTGCAAAAGTACAAGGGCGTCACCGTCGCCCGGCAGGACGCCCTGCGCCTTCCGGAAACTTTGGGGCACGAGGCCCTGGACGCCATCATCACCGACCCGCCCTGGGGGCTGTACGGGGACGTGGGCATGGAGCTGGGGGAATTTTACCGGCTGATGCTGGCCGCGTTTGCCGGGGCCCTCAAGCCGGGGGGCCGGGCCGTGGTGCTCACCGCGGCCAAGCGGGAACTGGCCGCCGCCCTGGCGGGTACCCCGGCCCTGTCCCTGTCCGGCCGCTGGGACATTCTGGTATCCGGCAAAAAGGGCGCCATCTTCCGCCTGTCCAAGGCAGGGGGCGCCCCGCCCCGGCCCTGACCCCGTCCGGGCACGGCAGAGCCCCCGGCCCCTTTCGGGCCGGGGGCTTTTTTGGGGCGCTACCGGGTGGGCTCCCCCAGGCGGAGGGCCTCCTCGATCAGCCCGTCCAGGCCCGCAAGGCTGTCCAGTTCGCTGGCCAGCCGCCTAAGCTGGGCCGCGCCCCGCAGGCCCTTCAGGTACCAGCCCGCGTGCTTGCGGGCCTCCCGCATGGCCCTGGCCTCGCCCTTATAGCTGCACATCAGCCCGATATGCCGGCGCATGGCCAGCAGCCGCTGGGCCGGGGAGGGTGGGGGCAGCAGCCGGCAGTCCTCCCCCAGGTAGGCGTTGATCTCTGCAAACACCCAGGGGTTGCCCAAAGCGCCCCGGCCCACCATGACCAGGTCGCAGCCGGTGGCGGCCAGCAGGGCCGCGGCGGAGTGGGGGCCGGTCACGTCGCCGTTGCCGATGACCGGTATGCCCACCGCCTCCTTCACCTGCCGGATGACGGCCCAATCCGCCTGGCCCTGGTACAGTTGCGCCCGGGTGCGGGCGTGTACGCACACCCCGTCCGCCCCGGCGGCCTCGCAGGCTTTGGCCACCGCCGGGGCGTTGATATGGGCGGCGTCCCAGCCGGCCCGCAGTTTCACGGTAACAGGCAGGCCGCAGGCCTCCTTCACCGCGGCCACAATCTCCCCGCAAAGGGCCGGGTCTTTCATCAGGGCGCTGCCCGCGCCGCCGCCGGTGATCTTCGGCATGGGGCAGCCCATGTTGATGTCAATACCCGCGGGGGCCAAGCGGGCCAGTTTCCGGGCGGCGGCGGCCATGCAGGCGGGCTCGCTGCCGAAAATCTGCAAAAACACCGGCCCCTCGTCGTGGGAAAGGTCCGCCAGTTGGGCGGTTTTTTTGTCGTTATACTCCATCGCCTTGGCGCTGATCATCTCGCTGACCGTATAGGCCGCGCCATAGCGGCTGCAAACCTGCCGGAAAGCCGCGTCCGTAACCCCGGCCATAGGGGCCAGCGCCACAGGGGAGGGAAGGTGGATATGGGCGATCTCCATGGGAAACTCCTTACCATACAGAATAATAAAAATACGCCGGGCAAAAGGCAAGCCCTACAGGGCGCTGGAAAAGAACATCTGGGCGCTCTCCGCCATTTTTACCCCCGCGGTAGAGGAATAGTTCTGCTCGTCCAGGGTCAGCCCGTAGCTGGGCAAAAACTCCCGCACAAAGCAGTCGGCCTCCGGCAGGCCCATTTCCTCCAGGGCCTTCAGGGTGGCGCGCTCGGCCTCCCGGAAATCCTGGTTGCCGCTAAGCCGCTCCTCCATGCACTTGATCACCGCGGAGATCCGGTCCGCAGCCTTGACCAGGGGCAGTAGCTGCCGGTCCTCCGGGGCGCTCATGGACATCAGCTCCCGGTAGGCGGGGCGCAGGTCCTCCGGCAGCATGGCCACCAGCCGGTCCACCGCCAGTTGCTCCACCTCGGCATAGGCCCGCCGTATCTCCTCCGAGTGGTACTTGACCGGCGTAGGCATATCCCCGGTAATAATCTCCGATGCATCGTGGAGCAGCGCCAGGGTAGCGGCCCGCTGGGGGTCATACTGCCGGCCAAAGCGCCGGTTGCCAATCACCGCCAGGGCATGGGCCACCAGGGCGGTTTCCAGGCTGTGTTCGCACAGGTTCTCGCTGCGGGTGTTGCGCATCAGCCCCCAGCGGCTGATGTACTTCATCCGGGACAGCATGGCAAAAAAGTGGTACATCCCTTACGCCTCCCACACGGTTTCCAGGTAATCGGCCAGTATCCGGGCCGCTTGGGCGTGGGCTTTTCTGCCCGGGTGGCCGCGGGAGCCCATCAAGTCCCGGCCGGTGTCCGGCAGCAGCAGAAAATCCGCCCGCAGGTCGCCGGTTTCCCGCCGGTACGCCGCCACGGCCTCCCGGATGGCCCCGGCCATCTCCCGCCCCAGCATACCGTAGGCCCACAGCAGGAAAGCGCCGGGGTTGCGCGCCCGCAGTTGTTTCAAAAAGGCCACGGCCGCGCCGGTAAAGGCGGCCCGCCCGGCCCGGTTGCCCTCCTGCTGAAAGCACGCCCCGGTAGCCGGGTCCTGCCAGGGGGGCTGGCGCACCGCGCCGCCGTCATTGGTGCCCAGGTTGATAACCACCGCGTCCGGCTGCCAGGCGGCAAAGTCATAGGGGGCCTGGGCGCCCAGGTCCCGGTTGGCCTGGCCGGTAAGGGGGCCGCACACCCGGTCGTACACGCCGGGCAGGGTGCAGTGGGGGTTGTTGTCCCAGCTACTGCGCACCCCCCAGCCGCTTTGGGAAACCACCCGGTAGTCCGCCCCGCACAGGCCGGCAGCCAGCATGGGGAACCCGTATACCGCCGAGAAAAACAGGGGGATCCAGTCCTGCTCTTCCTGGGCCCCCACCAGCCCCTCGCCGGAAGTAATGCTGTCGCCGATAAATTCCAGCCTGCGGCCCCGCGCCTCTACCGGCAGGAAACTGCCGTCGGTGCGCAGGGCGTGCACCTGCAACCTGGCCTGGGGATCCCCCGGCATGGCCTGCACCTCTTTCACCAAGCGGACGCTCTTGGCCTTTGCGGGGTCCATCCCCCTAAACAGGCACAGCCAGTGCCGCCCGGCGGGCAGGGGGAACCGGCTGACGACCTGGCCGTTCACCGTAACCGCGGCCCACTGCTCCAGTTGGGAAAAATCCGCCTCCACCTCCGCCCACAGCCCGGCCGCCCGGACGTTCACCTCCAAAGCGCTGCCCGTCCAGAACAGCGTCAGCGGCGCCAGCGAGCCGTTGGTGCGGCCCAGCACCTTCAGGTGGGGCACCGCTGGCAGGGCATATTCCTGCAAATCCTGTAACATAGGGGAAATCTCCTTTATTTTGGCATGGTACCCTTCCGGGCCGCCGGGGCCCCGCAAAGGGTGTTTTCTACATTATACCACAATCCCCGCCCCCCTGGGTAGGGGGTAAATAAAAAATCCCCCAAACCGCCCCTCTGCCCCAGGGGCGAAAAAAGTTGCGCCCCCCCGTTTCCTGTGGTATACTGGTAGAATAAATCGAAACAAAAAGGGATGCCCCCCATAAAGCAAAGGAGGAACAGGCATGAAGATCGAGTTTATGCTGACCGCCGGGTTTATCAAAACCCTCTGCGGTATGGATAAAGCCCTGCAAGGGGCCACCTTGGATACCCTGAAGGAGTGTCTGGAGAACCCCGCCCGCATCACAGACCCCTCCGACAAGGGCCTGCGCCCGGAGATCCTGAAAAGCGCCAGAGGGGATGCCGGCCGGCTTATGTCCATCCGCGTCCGGCAGGGCCCCCGTATCATCCTGGCCCAGCGGGAAGGCGCCTACTACTTCCTGGCCGCCGGCAAGCATGACGATATGTACGGCGAGGTCAACAACAACGGCAGGCAGTTGCTGGCCCGTGCCGACCCCACCGCGGCCGTAGGGGCCGCCAGCCCGGCAGAGGTAGCCGCCCTGCTCCAGGCCCTTCTGGAGGAAGAGGCCCCCGGCGGGGCCGTGGCGGACGCCCGCCCCTTCCCCCAGGAGGGCGCCAGCGACGTGCAACTGTACCGCATGGGCGTGCCCGAGGACAAGATCGGCTGCCTGCGCGCCCTGAAGGACATGGAGCAGTTTATCGACGAGGTTTCCGGCCAGTTGGAGGACAGCCTCTGCGACCGGCTCTTTACCCTGAGCACCGGCAGCGCCACCGCCATCGAGCTGATCCGGGAGTACGAAAAAACCCAAACACTGCCGGCCGGCCAAGCCGGGCAAACCGGCCAAAACGGGCAGCCCGCCTTCCAGGAGGCCCCCTCCCTGGTGCGCAGCGGCCACGAGCAGTTGGCCAAAATCCTGCAAGAAGGCCGCCTGGAAGAGTGGCGCACCTTCCTGCACCCGGCCCAGCAGCGGCTGGCCGAGGCCCGCCTGGTCCGGGGCGGCGTTGAGTCCACCGGCTACGACGGCCCCGTGCGGGTGTCCGGCGGCGCGGGCACAGGCAAAACCGTTACCGCCATATACCGGGCCATCTGCCTGGCCAAAGGGCTGGGCAACGGGGAAAAGCTGCTCTTCACCACCTTTACCGAGAACCTGGCCCAGGATATTGAGCAAAGCCTCAAACTGTTAAACGGCGGGGCCCTGCCACGGGGGGTGGAGGTTTGCCATATCGACAAAAAAGCCGGCGAACTGCTCCGGGCCACCGGCGGGAAGATCCTCTACAACCCCGCGGAACTGGAGCCCCTTTGGCAGCAGGCCGCCAGCCAGGCCAAAGACCCCTACCCGGAAACCCCTACCTGGTACCGGGAGGAGTGGGAGCAGGTGGTAGCCAAGGGGGCGTTCCTCACCCAGGAAGAGTACCTGCAAGTGGCCCGCCACCAGCGGGGCGCCCCCCTTTACCGCCAGGAAAGGGAGCGGGCCTGGCCGGTGTTTACCGAATACCAAAAACTGCTGGAAACCCGGAACACCTTTGACCGCAACAGCGCCCTGCGCCGCTGCGTGGAGCAGCTCCCCCCGGCGGGCCTCTATAAGCACGTGGTGGTCGATGAAGTCCAGGACTTCTCCGGCTGGGACCTGCGCCTGATCCGGGCGCTGGCCGGGCCGGCGCACCCGGATGACCTGTTTCTGGTGGGGGATGTGCGCCAGCGCATTTACGGCAACAGGCCGGTGCTGTCCCAGTGCGGCATCCACGTGCCCGGCAGCCGCAGCTTTGTGCTGCGCATGAACTACCGTACCCGCGAGAACGTGCGCCGGGCCGCCTCCTGCCTGCTGGAGGACGAGCTTTTTGACAATATGGACGGCGGCCTGGACGACAGCGCACGGGCCTACTACTCCCCCCTGGCAAAAGGCGTGGTGCAGGTGCGTCATGCCCAAAACGAGGCCCAGGAGATGGAATGGATTCTGGGCGAGTTGGAAAAACTCCGGGCCCAGGGCGTGCCCCTGCGCAATGTCTGCCTGACAGCCCCCACCAATGCCCTGGTGCAAAAGTATAAGAAAAAGCTGGCCGAACAGCTCGGCAAGGTGTTCGAGGTCAAAAAAACAGGCCTGGACGAAACCGGCCAGGACGGCTTGCGCATCGCCACCATGCACCGGGTAAAGGGGCTGGAGTTCCAGTATATGTTCCTGGCCGCCGTTAACGACGGCACCCTGCCCCATTACCCCCTGAGCAATGAAACCGAACGGGCCAAAGCCGCCCGTAAGGCCGACAAATGCCTGCTCTACGTGGCCATGACCCGCGCTCGCGACGGCGTGTTCGTCAGCGGTTTCGGCCCCAAAAAGTCCCCCTTCCTCTCCTCCCTGGAGCACCGCTCTACCCCCTGACGCCCGCCCCCTTTTTTGCCTCTCTCCCCTTTACCTCTGGCGGGCAGGGGCCCGTTCTCGCCTGCCGGCTCGGTCGGCTCGGAACGGTCGCCACTGGCGACCCTCGCCC
>CANOFK010000032.1 GCA_947565265.1 uncultured Clostridia bacterium
AAGCAGCCCGTTCCAACAATCGCACCATTCTCAAATAATACGCCCATATTTCCATGTGCTTGTGTTCTTTTCCATATTCTTCCTCCTGGTACTCCATCAGATGGCCAAACATGGTTCCCGCCTTCATATTATGGCCGTGGACAATCAGGTTTGTGGTTTGGCTTTCCCCGTATACCTCACTGTCCACAGACAAAAGAAGACAGCCTGCCGTATCGTCATTTCCATAAAAATCCCGGCGCAGATAGTATTCCTCGTCCTCTGGCGTCTGCATCACAGGATAGTCAATATTTGTCCCGTCCACCAATAGCCAGAACGCCGTATCCGCATTCTGGACAAAAGCATCTGCATAGGGATTCTTCGCAAGGGGCGTGGGCGTAGCCTCAACCGGCTGCGAAGTCTGGCTTTCTGTGTGTTCCACAGCTTCCATCTCCTTTTCTGAAATCACCTCCTCCCTCAACTCCTCTATTTTTGTCTCTCCTGCCTCCTCTTTCTCATAGAAATCCTTTAGCAGCCATATCAGCACAATCGCGGCTATGGCTGCTATGACAGCACAGATGACTGCCATAAGCTTCCACTTATCCACAGATGTCCTCTCTTTATTCCCCCGCATCCGGCCTCTCCTTTCCGATTTCGATTCTTTTACATTCATTTTCGCACTCTGCAATCAAAAGAAAAAGAAAAAAAGGAAAAGAAGAAAGAAGGATAAGAAAGGAGAAAGGAGAAAAAGAGAAAAAAGAAAAGAAGAAAACAAAAAACCTCCCCCCTCGCGGGCCAAAAAGCTACCGCCCCCGCCCACTCCCGTGCGCGCCGCAAAAGTTTCGTCCACCTTTTCAAAGGTGGCGGGAGTTTGAGGGCAGAGCCCTCAAGGTCTTCCCACCCATCAAGCGCTCCCATGCGCGCCCTCAAGGCCTTCCCCCCGTCAAGCCGCCTTAGCACTCCTCAATCCGCAAAAGCCGGTTATACTTGGCGACCCGTTCGGTACGGCAGGGCGCGCCGGTCTTAATCTGCCCGGCATTGACAGCCACGGCCAGGTCGGCAATAAAGGTATCCTCCGTTTCGCCGGAGCGGTGGGAAATAATGGTATGGTATCCGCTGCGCCGGGCCAGGTCAATGGCCTGCAACGTTTCCGTCAGGGTGCCAATCTGGTTGGGCTTAATCAAAATCGCATTGCCGGCCTTCTGGTCAATGCCCTGCTGCAACCGCTCCATATTGGTCACAAACAGGTCGTCCCCCACCAGTTGCACCTTGTCCCCTATCCGGGCGGTCAGTTCCGTCCATGCCGGAAAGTCCTCCTCCCCCAAGGGATCCTCAATAGAGATAATAGGATAGCGTTTCACCAGCCCCTCCCAATACGCAATCATATCCTCCGCGTCCAGGTTCTTCCCCCGCTTAGGCAGATGGTACCCCCCTTCCACGGCCCACTCGCTGCCGGCAGCGTCCAGTGCCAGGTGCACCCGGCCCTTGTAGCCTGCCTTTTCCACGGCCTGCAGCACTTCCTCCATGGCCTCCTCGTCGCTGCCCAGGTCCGGGGCAAAGCCCCCTTCATCCCCCACGCCGGTGGAAAGCCCCTTTGCCTTCAGTTGGCTGCCCAGGCTGTGGTAGATCTCACTGCACCAGCGCAGCCCCTCCCGGAAACTCTCCGCCCCTGTGGGCACAATCATAAACTCCTGTATGTCGATGTTATTGCTGGCATGGGCCCCGCCGTTCAGGATGTTCATCATCGGCACAGGCAGCTTGTAGGCCGCGGCCCCGCCCAAAAAGCGATACAGGGGCATCCGGTAATGGGCGGCAATGGCCCGGGCGCAGGCCAAGGACACCGCCAGGGTGGCGTTTGCCCCCAAGTGGGCCTTGTTGGGGGTGCCGTCCAGCTTTTTCAGCACCCCGTCCACTTCCCGCACGGTCAGGCAGTGCAGCTTTTCCAGGGCCGGGGAGATGATCTCGTTGACGTTGCGCACCGCCTTCAGTACCCCCTTGCCCCCATACCGCCGGTCGTCCCCGTCCCGAAGCTCCACAGCCTCAAACTTGCCCGTCGAGGCCCCGGAGGGCGCCGCCGCCGTGCCCATGGTCCCGTCGGAAAGCTGTACCGTAGCGCTCACCGTAGGGTTCCCCCGCGAGTCCAATATCTCACAGCCGTACACCTTTTGTATCTTTACCATAGCCATCCACCTCTCCAAGTATTTCGCATAATCACAGTATTGCACATTGCAAAAGGAAATAAACCATGATAAACTATATTTATATCCGATTTCAGGGAGGTCCCCCATGGATTTTGTAACCCCAGCCCTCCAAACGCCCCGCCTGCTGCTACGGCGTTACCGCCAGGATGACCTGCAAGACCTTTTCGAGTACCTCTCCGACCCTGCCGTGGTGGCCTTTGAGCCCTACCGGCCCATGGCTTTGGCAGAGGTCCGGGAGAATCTGGCATGGCGCATCTCCACCGGCGAAATGGTAGCCGTCCAGCTACAGGCCTCCGGCAAAATGATTGGGAACGTCTACCTGGGCCGGCGGGAATTTGACTCGCTGGAACTGGGCTTTGTATTCAACCGGGCCTACTGGGGCCAGGGCCTGGCCGCGGAGGCCTGCCGGGCCCTGATCCGGCAGGCTTTCTCCCAGGGCGTCCACCGCATCTTTGCCGAATGCGACCCCCGCAACGAAAACTCCTGGCGGCTTTTAGAGGCCCTGGGTTTCCGCCGGGAGGGCCACCTGCGCCAAAACGTATACTTCCACACCGACGAAACAGGCCGCCCCCTCTGGAAGGACACCTACCTTTACGCCAAACTCCCTACCGAACCATAAACCCTACAGAAAAGAGGTCACTGCCATGCACTTCCCCCGCGTCACCCCCGAATCCGCCGGCATCCCCTCCGCCGCCGTCACCGCCATGCTGGACGAGCTGTACCGCCGGGGCATCGAGATGCACGCTTTCATGCTCCTGCGCCACGGCCAGGTCTGCGCCGAAGGCTGCTGGGCCCCCTACCGGGCCGATACCCCCCACATCATGTTCTCTTTCAGCAAAAGCCTCACCTCCACGGCCATCGGCTTTGCCGTGCAAGAGGGCATCCTCTCCCTGGACGACCGCCTGGTGGACATCTTCCCGGAGAAATGCCCCTCCAATCCCAGCGAAAACCTGCAAAAATGCCAGATCCGCCACCTGCTGATGATGGGCTGCGGCCATCAGGACGAGATCCAGTGGGCCGGCGGATCCCAGGCGGACTGGGTCACCACCTTCCTGCACCATCCCTTTGTGTACGAGCCGGGCACCCACTTCCTGTACAACACGGCGGGCACCAATATGCTCAGCGCCATCCTCACCCACAAAACCGGCCTACCCCTTACCCAGTTCCTAAAGCCCCGGCTGTTCCAGCCCCTGGGTATGGGGGATATAACCTGCCAGCCCCTGCCCGGCGGGGTAGAGATGGGCGGCGCCGGTATGTCCCTGACCATTGAGGATATGGCCCGGTTCATGCAGTTCGTGGCCAATCAGGGCGCTTGGGAGGGCCGGCAGCTTCTGGATGCCAACTGGTTTGCCCAGGCCACAACCAAGCAGATCGACAACGCCGGGAACACCCCTGGCGGCGACCCGGACTGGCAGGCAGGCTACGGGTTCCAGTTCTGGCGCTGCACCCCGCCGGGCGTGTTCCGGGGGGACGGCGCCTACGGCCAGTACGGCATTGTCATGCCCCAGCAGGATGCCGTGCTGGTCATCCAGTCCGCCTCCATGACCCTGCAAGCCGTGCTCACCGCCGTATGGAACACCCTCCTCCCCGCCATGGGGGCAGCCCCCCTGCCGGAGGACCACCGGGCCCACCATATCCTGCAAAACCGGCTGCACCATCTGGAGCTGAACCCCATGCCCGGTATGCGCAACCCCGGCGCGGAAAACTCCCTGAACGGTGCCGTCTATGTGCCCGATGCCCCCCTGCCCGGCCTGTTTGACCTGGCCGGCGGCGCAGGCAGCTTTATCCCCCATGGGGGCAGCCTCCAATCCCTGGCCTTCCGTTTCGAGAAGGGTGCCGCCCAACTCCTCCTCACCCAGGACAGCGGGGAAATTGCCCTGGACCTGGGCCTGGAAGGCCACTTTGCCACTACGCTGGCAGAAGGCGCCCCCTTTGGGGCCAACGCCTGCTGGCGCCAGCGGGATGTGCTGGAACTCCAACTGCGGAACGTCCGCCACGCCACAGGGCGGCGGTTCCTGTTCCACTTTGCCGGGGATAAACTCACCCTGACTGCCTGCTCCACCCTGCCGGAGCCCTTCGGCCTGGGCGAGCAGCACGCGCCGGCCATGTCCTTCACCCTGCGGGAAGGGGACGTCAACACCCGCACCCGGATGTACTGGGAAGTAAACGGCTGACAGGGCTGTTGGCACAAAAAAGGCGGGCCGCCTTCACGCGCCCGCCTTTTCCTGTATCACCCTGCTTAATAGTTCTCCGGTTTCACCCTAAAGTACGCCTGGGGATGGGCGCACACCGGGCAGATCTCCGGTGCCTTCTTGCCAATCACAATATGCCCGCAGTTCATGCACTGCCAAATCGCGTCCCCGTCCTTAGAGAACACCAGGCCCTCTTCTATATTCTTCGCCAGTTTGCGGTAGCGCTCCTCGTGCTCCTTCTCAATCTTGGCAACGCCCTCAAACAGCGCGGCAATCTGGTCAAAGCCCTCTTCCTTGGCGGTCTTGGCAAAGCCCGCGTACATATCCGTCCACTCGTAGTTCTCGCCGGCGGCAGCCTCCTTCAGGTTGGCCAGGGTGTCGCCTACGCCGCCGTTCAGCAGCTTAAACCACATCTTGGCGTGTTCCTTCTCGTTGTTGGCCGTTTCCTCAAAAATCTCCGCAATCTGCTGGTAGCCGTCCTTGCGGGCCTTCGAGGCAAAATAGGTGTACTTGTTCCGGGCCTGGCTCTCCCCGGCAAAGGCGGTAAGCAGGTTGGCCTCGGTTTTCGAGCCTTTCAGTTCTGGCATAGTCGTAACCTCCTAAAAATGATTTTAATTCCTATTTTTATTATACCCTGTTTGGCAGATTCTGTCAATCCCCTTCCCGCATAAACGCGCCCACATACCGGCCCCCTCCCACCGGCAAATTGTTAAATTATCGTGAAAGCCCCGCGGCCTGTTGAAAAACCCCGCAAAATGGCTTATACTTAGTTCAAATACCGCAAAGAAAGGTCGTGCTTTCATGTACCAAAGGCTGCAACGGTTCCTCTATGGCCGCTATGGCACAGACAAGTTCAATTTCGCCCTGTTGATCCTGGGCCTAGTATGCTCCCTTTTGGGCCTGTTATTCCTCCGCCCCCTGGTCTTTTTGGCTGATCTTTTCTACATCTACGCCCTGTTCCGCAGCTTTTCCCGCAACATCCCCGCCCGCCAGCGGGAGTACCGCTGGTTCTTAAAGTGGTACGGCCCCCTTGCCAAATGGGCCGCCCTGCAAAGGCAAAAGTTCGCCCAGCGCAAGGCGTATAAGTACTTCCGGTGCCCGGCCTGCCGCCAGCAGCTCCGCGCCCCCCGCGGCCGGGGTAAAATCCAAGTCACCTGCCAAAAATGCCGCCACGTATTCCAAACCAAAACCTGAGCCGCCCTGAGGAGGGTCTATCATGACGTTAAAAGACAGCAATCCACAACCGCCCAAAGGCTTTGCCCGGCTCTCTTCCCCCCGTCCCCTGCGGGACGGCTGCCTGCTCATTGCCTTTGGGGCCCTGGCCGTGCTGGCCGTCCTGCGGTTCGACCAGCTTTGGGCCGCCGCCACTACCCTGACCAATGCCATTGCCCCTGTGTTCGGGGGCCTGGTCATTGCCTACATCCTCAACGTGTTCGTCCATTTTTTTGAGGACATTGCCTTCAAGCCCTTTTCCAAGCTGCGCGCCCCCCTTTGGCGGCGTATCCAGCGCCCGCTGGCCATCACTCTGGCCTATCTGGTGGTGCTGCTGGTGGCTTTGTTCATCTGTTTCTTCATCATCCCCGGCCTGGCGGAATCCATGAGCGGCCTGGCCGTCACCGTCCAGCACAACCTGCCCCTGTACGCCAACCAGGCCATGCAGTGGGCCAACGACCTGGCCCGCGCCTACGACCTCAACTTTTTGCAGGATTTCCTCAGCGGTTTCAACTGGATGTCCCTGCTCACCGACGCCACCCGTTTCACCACCGATTTCCTCACCTCCCTGTTCAATGCCACGGTCAATCTGGCCTCCGGGGTGTTCTCGGCCATTATGGGCTTTATCTTCTCCGTCTATATGCTCTTTGGTAAAGAGCGGCTCATCCGCGGGGCAAAAGATTCCCTGCGGGCTTTCCTGCCCGCCGGCGCGGCCCGCACCGCCGCCCGCATCGGCAGGCTGAGCAACCGGGTGTTCTTCTCCTTCATCCGGGGGCAACTGGCCGAGTGCGTGATCCTGGGGGTGCTCTGCTATCTAGGCATGAGCATCCTGCAACTGGACTACGCCCTGCTGATCTCCTCCGTGGTGGCCATCGGCGCCCTCATCCCCATCCTGGGCGCCTACATCGGCGCGGGGGTCGGGGCGTTCATCCTCTTGCTGGTCCATCCCATTGACGCCCTCATCTTCCTTATCTTCCTCATTGTCCTCCAGCAGGTAGAGGGTAACCTGATCTACCCACGGGTGGTGGGCTCCTCCATCGGCCTGCCTCCCCTGTGGACCCTGTTCGCCGTCATGTTCTGGGGCGGCGTGCTGGGCATTGTGGGCATCTGGATCGGCACCCCGGTCACCGCCGTGGCCTACCGCCTCTTTAAAACCGAGGTCTACGCCCGCCTGCGCAAGGGCGAGGACACGCCCTGACCCGCCCAACGCATCAAAAAGGAAGGCCACCGCCTCCCTTCCTTTTTTTGCACGGCGGGCCCCCTCACTGGAACTCCGTCATATTCTGCCAATACCGCATGGGCATATTGCCCCGGCGCAGCTTGGGGTTAATGCGCCCCTCCACCGCAATGGTCTTGTAAAAAAGTTTCCACAGCCGCTGGTATTTCTCCTCCTCCTCGTCCGGCTGGGGTAGTTCCAGGGCGTCCGCGTAAAAAAACTCCCCCTTCGCCCCCTGGCCCCCCCGGTACAGGAACCCCATCCCGTGGTTCTTGTCGTAAATCAACAGGTTCTCTCTGTTCATCCGCTGGGTAAAATGCCCCACAATCAGCGGCAGCACCACATTGTTGGGGGTGATCATGGAGGCCAAAAACTCGCCGCAATCCGCAAAGCGGATGAACTCCACATGGTAGTGGGCCTCGTTTTTCAGGTACAGCAGGGCCTTGTCCAGGGCGTGCACATCCTCGTCCAGGCTCATTTCCGTCACCCTCGCCCCATAGCGGTACCCCTGCAAAATAAACCGGATCAGCCGCAGCTCCTTTTCCTCCATGCAGGTCAAAAAGCCCTGGCGCACCCTGTCCAGCACCTGGGCCGATATCCCCCGGCCAATGGACTGCTCCACCTGCCTGGCCAGTTCCGGCCGGGTGTCAATGGCCCGTATGCTGAAAAGCGTCCCCTGGGGCTCGTCCAGCCGCTGGATGCCCTGGGGCAGGCGCTTTTCGTTGCAGCACTGGGCCACGCAGCACAAAAACCCCTGGTAGCTGCCGTCATACCGGTACACCACGTGGGCCGGGCCCCTCATATCTGTCCGCTCAGGCATTTCACACCGTCCTCCTTTGTGGGCCCGAACAGGGACAGTTGCTCAAACTGCGCTCCCGGCCACCCGCCTGCGTCCCGCCGCAGGGCCGCCCCCTCCCCAATGGCCCCGGCAATCACCGCCGGGTTGTCCATGGGCAGGGGCGAGATACTCTTCCCCCCGCACAGGATGAAGAACCGGGCCCGTTTCAGCACCACCCCCAGCTTTTTCAGCCCGTCAAAATCCAGCCGGCACTGCCGCCTGGCCGCCCGGATGCGCTTGGCGCTTTTCACCCCAATGCCCGGCACCCGCAGCAGCATTTCATAGGGCGCGGTGTTCACCTCCACCGGGAACTGCTCCAAATGGTTTACCGCCCAGTTGCATTTGGGGTCCAGCAAGGGGTTAAAGTCCGGGTTGCGGTCGTCCAGTATCTCCCCCGCCGCAAAGCCGTAAAACCGCAGCAGCCAATCCGCCTGGTAAAGCCGGTGCTCCCGCAGCAGGGGCGGGGGCGTGTTGATCGCCGGCAGCACACTGTCCTCCACCACCGGCATATAGGCGGAAAAGAACACCCGCTTCAGGCTGAATTTCTTATACAGCCCCTCGGTCAGCAGCAAGATCTGCCGGTCGCTCTCCGGGCTGGCCCCAATAATCATCTGGGTAGACTGCCCCGCCGGCACAAAGCGGGGGGCGGCCCGGTACTTCACAATCTCCCTGGTGTTCTGGGCAATGCCGTCCCGTATCTGGGTCATGGGGGCCAATATCTTCTCCTTGCTTTTCTGGGGCGCCAGGCGTTTCAAACTCTGCTGGGAGGGCAGTTCGATGTTCACGCTCATCCGGTCGGCATAGCGGCCCAACTGTTCGGTCAGCCGGGGGTCGGCCCCTGGTATAGCCTTAATGTGCACATACCCCCAAAAGCCCCTGTCCTCCCGCAGCAGTTTGATCACCGCCAGCATCAGTTCGCAGGTGTAGTCCGGGTTTTTCACCACCGCCGAGGAGAGGAACAGCCCCTCAATATAGTTGCGCCGGTAAAACTGCATGGTCAGGTCGCACAGTTCCTCCGGGGTAAAGGTTGCCCGGCGCCCCTCGTTGCACCGGCGGTTCACACAGTACACGCAGTCATAGGCGCAGTCATTGCTCATCAGCACCTTTAAAAGGGAGATGCAGCGC
>CANOFK010000033.1 GCA_947565265.1 uncultured Clostridia bacterium
AGGCAGGGGGCCAGGTCCCCTGCCTGCCCGCCTTTGTGGTAGAGGCCCTCCGGCAGGCCCTGCCCCAACTGGGCCGCCGCCTGAAGGGGTTTGACCTGCCGGACGGGGTGCTGACCGCCCCTGAAACCCGCAGTTCCTCCCCTGTCCGCGTCCTCCGGAACCAGGACAGCCTACAGGCCCTTGGCATCCGGGGCCTCTACCCCTGTGGCGAGGGCGCGGGCTACGCCGGCGGCATTGTGTCCGCCGCAGTAGACGGCATCCGCTGCGCCGAACGCTGCGTGGAGGCGGCACCGTAAGGTGAAAGCCCGCTTTGCCAAGGCCGGCCATGTGCCGCCCCTCCGGCGGTTCAAACAAAAAAGGCAGCCCCCGAAAGCCGGGAATGCTGCCTTTTTCTTTTTGCCCGTCCGATTGGTCCGGGGGAAAGGGGCCCCCTGGGAAACAGCCTGCCTTACGGTTCCAGCCCAAAAAAGCGTACGGTGTTCCAGTAGCTGAGGCCGGCGGTAAGGCGGTGGAGTTGGGGGGCATTGTAGGGGTACTGGCCGGACTCCACCCATTCGCCCAGCAGTTCGCAGAGGACCCGGCGGAAGTACTCGTGGCGGGGGTAGCTGAGGAAGGAGCGGGAGTCGGTAAGCATACCCACAAACTGCCCCAGCACGCCTCTGGCGGCCAGGTCGGTAAGATGGGCACGCATACCGGGGCGGCTGTCGTTAAACCACCAGGCGCTGCCCATTTGCAGCTTGCCGGGGGCGCCGTCCTGGAAACAGCCGATGATAGAGGCCACGGCGGCGTTGTCGTTGGGGTTCAGGGAGTAGAGGATCAGCTTGGGCAGGCCGGCGTGTTCCAGTATGGCGTTTAGCAGCGGGGCCAGGTACTCCACCCCCGAAGGGCTAGCGATGGCGTCGCCGCCCATATCCGGGCCTTGGGCGGCCAACAGCGGCTTGTTCACGTTGCGCTGGCAGCCAAAGTGGATCTGCATGGCCCAGCCCAACTCCACATAGCGCTTGGCGCAGGCCAGGGTGAGCAGGGTGCGGTAGGCGTCGGCCTGGGCGGGTTCTGGCCGGCGGCCCTCCATCGCGGCTAAAAAAGCGGCGTTGGCCGCGGCGCTGTCCGGCGGGGCGTACATACAGCGGTCCAAGCCGTGGTCGGCGCACACGCAGCCGTTGGCGGCAAAGTAATCTATGCGCTCGCTAAGGGCCGCCGCCACATCCCCGGCAGAGGAAAGGGGCCGGCCCACCGCCTTGGCCAGCCGCTGGGTGATGTACCCGGCAAAGCCGGGCTTTTCCAGGTTGATGGCCTGGTCAGGGCGGAAAGCGGGCAGCACCCGGGTGGCCATGGTTGCCTCACGGGCGATCTGCCGGTGCCAGCGCAGGTCATCGGCAGGGCCGTCGGTGGTGCACAGGGCTGTTACCTTGAACTTCTCCAGCATGGTGCGGGGGGACATCTTCCGAAGGGCCTGGTTGGTTTGGGTGTAGATCCGGTCGGCGGTGTCGGGGCCCAGTACCTCGGTGATGCCAAAGGTCCGCTGGAGTTCCAGGTGGCTCCAGTGGTAGATGGGGTTGCCTATAAGCTGGGGCATGGTGTAGGCAAAGGCCCGGAATTTCTCCCGGTCCGGTGCATTGCCGGTTACATAGGGTTCCGGCACGCCGGCGGCGCGCATCACCCGCCACTTGTAGTGGTCGCCCCCCAGCCATACCTGGGTGATGCTGCGGAAGGGCCTGTCCTCGGCGATCTCCCGCGGGTCGATGTGGCAGTGGTAGTCTACGATAGGCAGGGGCTCTGCCGTCTGGTGATATAGCTCCCTGGCTGTGGGGGTGGAGAGCAGGAAGTCGCGGTTCATGAAGGGTTTCATAAGGGGGTCCTTTCCGGGGCCTGGCGCCCCTGGCGTGCGGTGGTGGCGATCTCCCTGGACTGCCGGCAGAGGGCGGTGATCTCCTCCCAGCGCCCGCCGTCCAGCAGGGCGGGGGTGACCATATAGCTGCCCCCGCAGGCGGCAATCACCGGGCAGGCCAGGTATTCGGCCAGGTTTTGCAGGGAGATACCCCCGGTGGGCATCACCTTGAACTGGGGGAAGGGGGCGGCTAGGGCCTTGATTTTTTCCAGCCCCCCAGACTGCTGGGCGGGGAAGAACTTGATGACCTCCAGCCCCAGCTTAAGGGCGGTGTGGTACTCGCTGGCGGTGGTGCAGCCGGGGTAAATGGGCACGCCTTTTTGCTGGCAGTATTGCACCAACTCCGGGTCCAGGCCGGGGGACACAATAAACGCTGCCCCGGCAGCCAGGGCCAGGTCGATCTGCCGGGTGTTGGTGACGGTGCCGGCACCGGCCAGCAGCGCCGGACAGGTTTCTTTCATTAGCCGGATGGCCTCGCCGGCCCCTTCCGCCCGGAAAGTGACTTCGGCGATAGGCACGCCGCCGTCGCACAGTGCCCGGGCCAGCGGCGGGGCGTCCCGCCTGGGGTTGTCCAGCCGGATCACCGGCACAATGCCTGTCTGGGCAATCTTCTCACTGATGGGATGCATGGGGAAGGCTCCTCTCTTGGGTTAAGGCTGCCTCCGGCGGGCAAGGGGGCCGGGGAAGTTTCCCAGCGCCCCGCTAACACCATGGGTTTGGCCGGAGGCTTTCTCTGTATGGGGGTGGGGCTTGGGTATGTCGGGCAGGTATTCGTTACAGGAGTTTTTGTACTGGGCCCACGGCCGCGGCTTTGGGGGCCGTTGCCCCGGGGCGGGCGCTTTACAGGAACGTCACTTGGCGTTCAGCAGCAACAGGGGCTCAATTTTCAGGCTGCGGTTGATAAGGATAAGGCCCAGCAGGAGGACAAAAAAGCTGAGGGCCAAAGGGGCGGCAGCGTAGATCCAGTTGGGCGGGACGATGCTGTTCAGGGCGGTTTGGTTGCCCTGCACGTCCCACATGGCCCAGGGGCTGTACTTGGCGCTGAAGTTATAGATGCCCCCCAGGCTCCAGTTGACCACAGAACTTTCCTCAATAGCGGCGGTTTCGGCAATGGCCTGGGCCTGGGTGTAGGCGTCCACCTTTTCCAGCAGGACACCGGCCCCTACGCCGCCCAGCAGGGTAGCCGCCAAAGTCAACACCATAACGCCGGCCATCAGTGAAACACGGCACTGGCTCCGGGTCATGCCCAGGCTGCGCTCTACGGCGGTGCGCTTTTTCTCCACCACTATGAAGAAGTACAGCAGCAGGGCGATAATGGCTACTGCTGCCAGCATCCCCACCGCGAACAGCAGCATAGCGGTCTGCTTGGCGTCGTTGAGGCTCTCCACGGCCCGGGCGTAGCCCATGTCGTTATACTGGATATCCAGCCGCTCTACCTGGGGGACAGCGGCGCGCAGGGCCGCGTCGAACGTTTCTATGGAGCCGTTGGGGATCATAAACGAGGTGCTTTGGCTGTGCATGGCCCCGTTGTAGATAATGGCGTTCTCGTCGCTGCCCTCAATAGACTTCTGGGGGATGATAAACATATTGCCAAAGGGCAGATCCTGGGTGCGGTAGCGGGGCTCGAAGATGCCCACGATTTCATATTCGGCCTCCCAGAAGGGGGTGAGGGCCCGGCCGTCCCTGTCCATCAACCGGCAGATTTCAGCAGGGAAGGTGTAATTCTTCTCCCCCCACCCGGAATTGGGCTCGTAGCCGTACATAGAGGCCACCAAGGGCAGGGTGATCTTGTCGCCTTCGTACAACAGGTTCTTTTGGGCAAAATCCTTGGACACCAGGCATACCCGCGCCCCGCTCTCAAATTCCTCGTCGGTGATCATCCGCCCCCGGATCTTGGCGATGTTCAGCCGGTGGAAGGTGAGCAGGTCCGGGTCGCTGACCGGCAGCACGGGGAACATCTTTTGATACATTTCCTGCTCCTTGGTCAGCTCCATCCAGCCGGTAATGGGGCCGTCCTCATCGTAAAAGCCCGGCGTGACCTCCTGGTAAGCGTTGTGGACGTTATTCAGGCTGGTGCTAAGCGGCTTGCCCTGACGGTCTACCAGGGTGCAGCCGGGGCTGCGGGAGGGGATGAAGAGGGGAATGGGGTGGGCGGTTTCCTCCCCTTCCGCTGTCACCTCAACGGTATAAAAGGAATTGACATACTGAAGGCACCCCACATAGGTCTTGCCGGTTTCCAGCGGGTCGGCCTCCGGCCACTCATTGGTAACGTAAATTTCCTGGCCCTCCTCCAGCTCCCGGTTGGAGAAAATGGTTGAGCCCCAGGAATCGGCCGTGCCTGCGAACTCCTCCTGCTCTGTTACGCCGCTGCTGACAATTACCTTTGTGATCTGGGCCCGCGTGGTGTCGGTCTTGTAGGCGACCTGGCCGGTATAGGGGTCCATCGTCTGTGCCTGGTCGCCGGGGCCCAGTATCTTGATCTCCAGCAGGTGGCTGTTCTCGTTTATACCTGCGTTCCAGTTGGTGCCGGTACTCACCCAGGCGTCCTCCAGGTAGGCCAGCATATAGGGGCGGCTCTCCGGGGGGAGGATATAGTCCGCCCCCTCAAACAACAGCTCCTCCGGACGGATGATGCCCCCTTCGCCGTAGTCCTCTTCGGTGGGGTACATACTCTCAAAGTCCTCCCTCTCCTGGTTGACGGTACCTACTGTGGTGTAGATGCCCTCCAGCGCCTGGACCCGCAACTCATTTTGTATGTACATGGCCGCGCCGAATACCATCAGCATGGTAGCTGCGGTCATCAGCAGGAAGAACAGCAGGGCCCTGCCCGGCCGCCTGAATAGCTGCTTTAAACTGTTTTTCATGGTGAATGCCTCCTGTAACTTTTTTGTGCCCTGGGCCGGGGGGCGCCCGGGCGGTTCGCGTCTGTTGAACATATGGGCCGGTTGCCGGAAACCTGTGGACACCCAACCGGCCGGGTGTTGCCTGCCCCGCAAAACAAATAGTCAGTAGTCCAGCGCTAAAGTCCCCTCCCGTGCCCAAGACGCCGCTAGCGATCGCTGCCAGTGCGACGATGGGGTTCCCAAAGGGGCTGTGCCCCTTAGAGGGGATTCCGCAAAACAAATAGTCAGTAGTCCAGCGCTAAAGTCCCCTCCCGTGCCCAAAACGCCGCTAGCGATCGCCGCCGGTGCGGTAGTGGGGTTTCCAAAGGGGCTATGCCCCTTTGGCAGGGATCCGCAAGGGGCAGCGCCCCTTGTGCCGCCGGAGGTACCAGCCAGCCTCAATCGCCGGCCGTAAGCAAAGCCAAAGCGTCGAAACGCAGGAGGGCCAGAAGGCCCACTACGTCGCCCAGAAGGGCACAGAGCATAAAGGCGCCGCACACCAAAAGCGCTGTGCCGATGCTAATACCTGTCAGGAACAGGGCAACCGGTACCGAGAGCAGCGCCCCGGCCAGTTGGGCCCCCAGGGCGGCCAGCAAGGTGGCCGTGCCGGTCAACAGCTTGGGCCGGCCTAGGGAGCAGGCCACGGCCATATCCCGGCGGCAGCCCCGCAGCACCAGGAAGATGGCCAGCGTTACCAAGAAAACCACAATAATAAAGAAAGGGATGAGGAACGCCTCATACTGCCGGATGGCCTGCCCCAGCTTTTCCGCCGTGCGGATGAAGTCCTCGTCTTCCATGTACAGGGTTTTGGCGGCGCTGCGGTCCGGGGGCGAGCGCGCATAGTCTTCCTTGATCAGGAAGAAGGGTTGGCCAAGGCCCATGTCCCGGAGCCCCTCTTTGAACCCGTTGAGTTCCATGGAGTCAGCCAGATCCCCCTCAAAGCTGGTGTAGGTAAAGGGGGTGCCGGTGCTTTCCACTTCCTTGCGCAGCCAGTTTACCGGTACATACATATCGGCCTTACGGTTGGCTGTCAGGCGGGGGGAGCAGATGCCCACCACCGTCCAGGTGGGGTCGGATGTATAGTTGCTGGTCTTGCCGCGGAAGGTACCGTACTGCACAAAGCACATACTGGCGCTGAAGGTATCCCCCAGTGTGAGGCCAAAGGCGTCGGCATAGGCCTGGGTGATCAGGCACAGGGCCCCGTCCCCCTCCAAAAAGCTCTCATCATAGCCCTCGGCCCAGTTGATGAGGCCGTTTGCCGGCACGCCCAGCACTTCTATGCGGCTGATCCCCAAAATGGAGGTGTCCCCATCAGGCAGGGGAAAGCCCACAAAGCCCATGCGCCCCGGATCGGGATGCTCCATCTTTTCCGCGCGCAGGGCAAGGCCCTCCCGCATCTGGGCTTTGGCCTCTTCGCTGTGGTACCCATCGGCCTGGCTGGTGGAGCGAATGTTTACCACACCCCGGTTCACCAGACCGTCGGCAAAGGTGTAGGATAGGGTCAGGTTGTCAAACTCGTCCCCGTCAATATTGCTGAGGCGCACGGTCGCCGGGGTGCTTTGGCTAAGGGTGCGAAGGGCCTTTTTGTTGGTGTCAATGGTGCCCAGATAAAAGGCTATGCACCCGCACAGCAGCAGGGAGGCGCATACCAACAAAATAGAGCGCCCCTTGTTGCGGAACAACTGGTAGCCCGCTTCAATCCAAAGAAACATACGCATACCTCCTGAAAAATGTGGGCTTGCCGGGCAAAAAGGGTGTGGCGGACTGGGTTGCCGGCATTTAAACCAGCCGGGTATGGTCTGCCCCTCAAAACAAAAGTAAGCAGTCCCATACCCAGCCCCCCTCCCGTGCCGAAAACGCCGCTAGCAATCGCCGCCGGTGCGGCAGTGGGGTTTCCAAAGGGGCTGTGCCCCTTTGGCAGGGATCCGCAAGGGGCAGCGCCCCTTGCGTCGCCGGAGGCACCAGCCTCAATCGCTGGCTGTAAGCAAAGCCAAAGCGTCGAAACGCAGGAGGGCCAAGAGGCCCACTACGTCGCCCAAAAGGGCACAGAGCATGAAAGCGCCGCACACCAGGAGGGCTGCGCCCAAGCTGATGCCGGTGAGCAGCAGGGTAAGGGGCACCGAGAGCAGCGCCCCGGCCAGTTGGGCCCCCAGGGCGGCCAGCAGGGTGGCGGTGCCGGTCAACCGCTTGGACCGCCCAAGGGAACAGGCCACGGCCATATCCCGGCGGCAGCCCCGCAACACCAGGAAGATGGCCAGCGTTACCAGGAACACCACGATGGTAAAGAAGGGGATGAGGAACGCCTCGTATTGCCGGATGCCCTGCCCCAATTTTTCTGCCGTGCGGATAAAATCCTCATCCTCCATGTACAGGGTTTTGGCGGCGCTGAGGTCCGGGTTCCGCGTATCTTCGTTGGCCAGGAAGAAGGGCTGCCCCAGCCCGGAATACTCCCCCACCTGCGCCTTGAACTCATTGAGTTTCATAGAGTCGGCCAGATAGCCGGTGTAGCTGGTATAGGTGAAGGGGACTTTTTCCCCCACTATCGGGCGCATCCAGCCCATAGGTATGTACAGGTCGGCCTGGTGGTCGGTTTTTTGGCCGGCTGGGTAGGTGCCGATTACCTTCCAGCTCGCCTGGCCAATGTAGGTATACATGGGCATGCGGTAGGTATCATACTGTACAAAGGAGAAGGTGGTGTCAAGGGTATCTCCCAAGGCCAGGCCATGCTTTTCGGCAAAGCTGTCGCTGACCAGGCACACGGCCTCTTCCCCCTCCATCGCGGAGAGGTCATAGCCCTCCAGCAGGGTAAAGACATCCTCCCGGCCCAGGCCCGTGGCCTCCCAGCAGGTAATGCCGTAGATTTTTGCATCCCCCTTGGGGGTGTGGTTGGGCACATAAATAAAGTCGTTGGCGCGGTTGGCAATGGCCTCCTGGCGCGCTGCCTCAAGGGTGTTGACCTCTTCCAACAGGGCGGGATCCATGTAGCAGGTGGCCTCACTGGTGGCAATAACCTTGCCGATGCCCAGGTTGCTCATGGTGTCCACAAAGGTGTAGGAAATGGTCAGGTTATCGAACTCGTCGGCGTTCAGGTTGCTGATGCGCGCCTGCGCCGGGGTACTTTCGCTTAAGGCAGCCAGGGCCCTTTTGCTGCTGTCGATATTCCCCAAATAAAAGGCAATGCAGCCGCACAGCAGCAGGGAGGCGCATACCAACAAAATAGAGCGCCCCTTGTTGCGGAACAACTGGTAGCCAGCCTCGGTCCAGATAAACATTTACCTCTCCTCCTCCAGCGCGCCGTCCTTCATGCGGTATACCACGTCGGCCTGGGCGGCCAGGTCCAAGTCGTGGGTGACGACGATGACGCAGTAGTTTTCCTCTTTCACCAGCCTTTTCAGCAGGTCTACCACTAGCTGGCCGTTTTCGGTGTCCAGGTTGCCGGTGGGCTCGTCCGCCAGGATCACCCGTGCCTGGGAGGCCAGCGCCCGGGCAATGGCTACCCGCTGCTGCTGCCCGCCGGAAAGCATGGCCGGCAGCTTACGGGGGGATACGTCCCCCAGGCCCACCAGGGCCAGCAGGTCACGGGCCCTGGCTTTGGCCTCTTTGGCCGGGACTTTGGCCAGTTCCATAGGGCACATTACGTTTTCCAGGATGTTCAGGTCCTGGAACAGGTTGAAGGCCTGGTAGATTACCGAAACGTTCTCCCGCCGGTGCCGCTCGCTGCCGGTTTCGGCTACAGGGCGGCCGCCGGCCAGCACCTGGCCGCTGCTGGGTTCCCCCAGCCCGGCCAACAGGCTGAGCAGGGTGGTTTTCCCGCTGCCGGAATGGCCCACAATGGCGTAAAACTTGCCTGCCTCAAAGTTGCAGGAAACCTCCCGTAGGGCTTGCACTTTCTGGTACTTGTTTTCGTACACATAGCTGACGTTTTCCGCTGCCAGAACAATCGGCGTACCCGGCATACTCATATACATCAC
>CANOFK010000034.1 GCA_947565265.1 uncultured Clostridia bacterium
ATGGTTGTTTCTGGGTAAAAAGACGGCGTTTTCGATTTTTCAAACAAGCCCTAGGCCCGGCGGCGGGGCCTGCGGATATTATAGCATAGCTGCAAGCCGCGTTGCGCCTTGCCAAATCGCCAGGGCGATTTGCAAACTTGCTCCGCAAGTTTTGGCTCTGCTGAAATACCCTGTGGGTATTATAGCACAACAGGCCCCCAAACGCAAACAATCCTGCCGTATTTGTTGAGGGATTTTTGTAGATTTTACTTACCCGCCCTACCCCCCTGACCAGGCCCTACCGGCAGCGCGGCACAAAAAAGTAGCCCCCACCCCGGCGGCAAACTTGACTTTGCCCGGCGCCTGTGGTATAATGGCCCCAAAGACTGAGATGGAGCCAAGCGGTGCCAGGAATGGGCGCAGAGAGCCGGCGGTTGGTGCGAGCCGGTGCCCGGATGGCGGCCGCATCCCTCCTAAGTTGCCAGCCGAACGGCCGGCGCGTGCCCAGGGGCGCCGCCGCCTATTAAGCGGAGCCGGCACCCGCCGTTACCGGGGCGCGTATTATACGGGCAATGCCCGCGATAGGCGAAATGGGTGGTATAGCGAAGGTTGCCTTCGTCCCGTTTTGGGGCGGGGCATTTTTTATTTTGCGAAAGGATGATGGTTTTGAGCAAGTACCGGGAAGTACCCACCAACATGAACTTTGTGGAGCGGGAAAAAGAAACGGTCAAATTCTGGACAGACAACAAAATCTTTGAGAAAAGCGTAGAGGAGCGGGCGGGCTGCCCAGCCTATGTCTTTTACGACGGCCCCCCCACGGCCAACGGCAAGCCCCATATCGGCCACCCGGAAACCCGGGCGTTTAAAGACCTCTTCCCCCGCTACCAGACCATGAAGGGGAAGGTCGTGCCCCGCAAGGCCGGCTGGGACACCCACGGCCTGCCGGTAGAGCTGGAAGTGGAAAAGCTCCTAAAGATCAACGGCAAAGAGCAGATCGAGGCCTACGGCATCGCCCCCTTTATCGAGAAATGCAAAGAGAGCGTGTGGAAGTACAAGGGTATGTGGGAGGACTTCTCCAAAGCCATCGGCTTTTGGGCGGATATGGACCACCCCTACGTGACCTATGACAACAGCTATATCGAGAGCGAGTGGTGGGCCCTCAAGCAGATCTGGGAGAAGGGCCTGCTGTATAAGGGGTTCAAAATCGTGCCCTACTGCCCCCGCTGCGGCACGCCCCTGTCCTCCCACGAGGTGGCCCAGGGCTATAAAGACGTAAAAGAGCGCTCCGCCATTGCCCGGTTCAAGTGTAAGGGGGAGGACGCGTACATTTTGGCCTGGACCACCACCCCCTGGACCTTGCCCTCCAACGTGGCCCTATGCGTCAACGCCCAGGAGGACTATGTAAAAGTCCAACACACCGCCGGGGACACGGTGTCCACCTATTACCTGGCCGCGGCCCTCTGCGATACCGTGCTGGGGGAGGGTAGCTACACGGTGCTGGAAACCTGCAAGGGCGCGGACCTGGAGCACAAGGAGTACGAACCCCTGTTCCGTTTCGTCAGCCCCCAGGAGCGCTGCTGGTACGTGGTGTGCGACGACTATGTGACCCTGACCGACGGCACCGGCGTGGTGCATATCGCCCCTGCCTTTGGTGAGGACGACGCCAAAGTGGGCCGCAAATACGGCCTGCCCCTGGTGCAACTGGTAGACGGGAAAGGCCAGATGACCGCCGAAACAAAGTGGCCCGGCCTGTTCTGCAAGGACGCGGACAAGGAGATCCTAAAGGACCTGGAAAGCCGGGGCCTGCTGTTCAGCGCCCCCAAGTTTGCCCACAGCTACCCCTTCTGCTGGCGGTGCGACACCCCCCTGATCTACTACGCACGGGAGAGCTGGTACATTGAGATGACCAAGGTGAAGGACCGGCTGATCGCCAACAACAACACCGTCAACTGGCTGCCGGAAAGCATCGGCCAGGGCCGTTTCGGCGATTGGCTGGAAAACCTCCAGGACTGGGCGGTCAGCCGCAACCGCTACTGGGGCACCCCGCTGAATATCTGGGAATGCGCCTGCGGCCACCGGCACGCGGTGGGCAGCATCGCCGAGCTCAAAGAGATGTCCCCCAACTGCCCGGAGCAGGTGGAACTGCACCGCCCCTTTGTGGACGAAGTGACCATCACCTGCCCCCACTGCGGTAAGCAGATGCACCGGGTGCCGGAGGTGATCGATTGCTGGTTCGACAGCGGCTCCATGCCCTTTGCCCAGCACCACTATCCCTTTGAGAATAAAGCCCTGTTTGAAAGCCAGTTCCCCGCAGAGTTTATCTCCGAGGCCGTGGACCAGACACGGGGCTGGTTCTACAGCCTGCTGGCCATCTCCACACTGCTGTTTGACAAGGCCCCCTACAAAAACGTGTTGGTGCTGGGCCATGTGCTGGACGAAAACGGCCAGAAGATGAGCAAATCCAAAGGCAACGCGGTAGATCCCATCGAGATTCTGGACAAGTTCGGCTCCGACTCCCTGCGCTGGTACTTCTACACCACCTGCGCCCCCTGGCTGCCCAAACGGTTCTCCGAAAAAGCCGTGGTAGAGGGGCAAAAAAAGTTTTTCTCCACCCTGTGGAATACCTATGCTTTCTTTGTGCTGTATGCCAATATCGATGGTTTCGACCCCACCCGGTACCGGCTGGAGGACTGCGCACTGACGGTCATGGACCGGTGGCTGCTGTCCCGGCTGCACAGCACGGTGCGGGCGGTGGATACGCACCTCAGCCAGTACCATGTGCCGGAAACGGCCCGCACCCTACAAGATTTTGTGGATGAGCTGAGCAACTGGTATGTGCGCCGCAGCCGGGAACGCTACTGGGTGCAGGGCGAAACCGCCGATAAGACCGCCGCCTATATGACCTTGTATACCGCACTGGTCACGGTGGCCGGGCTGCTGGCCCCCCTGGCGCCCTTCATGAGCGAGGAGATCTACCGCAACCTGGTGTGTTCGGTGGATGCCTCCGCCCCCGCAAGCGTGCACCTGAGCCGTTTCCCGGTGTGCGACCCGGCGCGTATCGACCCCCAACTGGAAAAGGATATGGACGAGGTGCTGCGGATCGTCACGCTGGGCCGGGCCGCCCGGAACCAGGCCAATATCAAAAACCGCCAGCCCCTGGGCCGGCTTTGCACCGACGGGGACGCTGGCTTGGGCGAGCAGTACCAGGCGATCATCCGGCAGGAGTTGAATGTAAAGGAAATTGCTTTCCTTCAGGATATGTCCGCCTTTACCGCCTATACCTTTAAGCCGCAGTTGCGGGTTTTGGGGCAAAAATACGGCAAGCAGGTGGGGGCCATCCGGCAGGCGCTGCAACAGTTGGACGGCGCCGCCGCCAAAAAGGAACTGGACAGCACCGGCGCCCTGCATCTCGCTCTGGCCGATGGGAACATCAGCCTGACGCCTGAGGAATTGCTGATCGAAACAGCCCAGAAGGAGGGCTACACCTCGGTTTCCGACCGCGGGCTGACCGTGGTGCTGGATACAGCCCTGACCGGGCAGTTGATCGAAGAGGGCTTTGTGCGGGAGATCGTAAGCAAGCTGCAATCCATGCGCAAGGACGCCGGTTTCCACGTCACAGACCACATCCGCGTCAGCCACCAGGGCAGCGGGAAGGTGGAGGACATTTTGCGCCGGAACCAGGACGCCATCCTGGCAGACGTGCTGGGTGACGGCTGCACCTACGGCCAACTGGCAGGCTACACTGCCCAGTGGGATGTCAACGGCGAAACCACCACCTTCGGCGTAGAAAAGGTAGAGCCCTAAACCGCCCACCCAAAAAAGAGCAACCCTCCCGCACCACAGGAGGGTTGCTCTTTTCTTGTTTCCGTTAAGGTGCCGGCATAAGAATCCGCCCTTTGCCTCCGGCGGCTTAAGACTCTGCCTTAAGAATCCGCCCTTTGCCTCCGGCGGCTTAAGGCTCCGCCTTAAGAATCCGCCAGGGGCCAACCGCCCCTGGACCGCGAAGGTTGCCCAGTAAAAGCAATCGCAAAAAAGGAAAAATAAAATAAAAACAACAAAAAATTTAAAAATGAAAAAACACAAAACCAAAAATTGAAAAGTAAAAAATAGGAAATAAGAAATACGAAAAAGAAAAAAGAAAGAAGAAAAAATCAAACCTCCCGGTCGAGCACAAACCCAGCCATACGAACCCGGCCGCAAACGGCAAAAAAGTTTTTGAAGATTGTCAAGGAACTTTTTTCAAAAAGTTCCTTGACCCGCCGGAGGCAGCCAAGCGGGAAACAGCCAAGCGGGCCTATCCACGGGCCTCACGGACAATACGGCCCATAGCGGCGCGATAGTCCTCCATCTGTTTAGCCAGGCAGAACTGGTTACGGGCGCGGTCCAGGTTATGGTGGGGGTGGGCGGTACGGAAGTACACGTCGCCGTTGAGGTAATCGGTCAAAAACCGCACACCCACCTCGTAGGTCATGGCCCAGGCGCCGTCGGGCAGGGTGTCCAGTTCTTCTTCCGTAAGGGCAGCGCCGGCGGTGGAGAGGAACCCGCGGGTGTAGGCCCGGTACAGTTGCATATCAAAGCGGACCTTGCTCAAATCCGTTTCGTCCTCCGCGGCGGTAGAGGCCCCAGCCCGGATGGAGTCCCCAAAGTCAAACGCCGTAAGGCCGGGCATCACGGTATCCAGGTCAATCACGCAAACCGCCTTTTTGGTGGTTTCGTCAAACAGGATGTTGCTCATCTTGGTGTCATTATGGGTAACGCGCAGGGGCAGCCGGCCCGCCGCCAGCAAGCCGGTAAGCAGCCCGGCGTCTTCTCGGCGGCTAAAGGCAAACTCCAGCTCGGCGGCCACCTCCTTCAACCGGCCTTTGGGGTCGGCGGCAGCAGCGGCCTCCAGTTGGGAAAGGCGCACCGGGGTGTTGTGGAAATCCTTGATGATCTCGTGGAGGGTGTCCGCCGGATACCCGTTGAGCATCGCCTGAAAGTCGCCAAAAGCCCGCCCTGCCTCAAAAAGCATATCCGGGCTGTCCGGGGTTTCAAAGGAAGAAGTAGCCTGCACATACAGGGTGCAGCGCCAGTAATTCCCTTCCTCATCCCGGTAGAAGGGGTCGCCCGCCCCGGTCAGCACCACCTGCAAGCTTTCCCGCTCCGGGTCGCCGCCGCGCTGCAAAATCTTTTCCCGCAAAAAGCGGGTGACGCCCAACATATTTTCCATAATATGCTCTGGATGCGGAAACACAAAGTGGTTGATGCGCTGCAACACATAGGTGCCGTCTACCAGGTAGGTGTCGTTGATGTGCCCGCCCAGCATATCGCGCAGGTCCGCGCTGGGGGAGAGGCTAAACGCCTGTAAAACCTGAGGGGGGATTTTTTTCTGCATGGGAATCGCTCCTAACAAAATGGATTAATTGGCAGGGCCAATGCGCTACCAGAAATGGGAACACGCCCTAGAACCGCAAAGTCGCCCGGAGGATCACCTCGCCGCCGGTGCCGGAAACCGTCAGGCTGCCGCTGTGGGCCAGCACGATCTCCGCGGTGTTGTCCAGCCCGTGGAGTTCGTCCTCCGCCTGGGGCGTGTCGTCAAACATCCAGGCCAGCAGGTCGGTAAACTTCTTCCCCGCCGGATGAAAACGGGTTTTCTCCGGCAGGGCGCCGGTATAAAGCACCTCCAACCGCAAGGCGTCCTCCGCCGGGGTGGCGGTAAACCGCAGGCGGCGCTGGCCCTCAAAGGCCAGGGCGTCCCCGCAGGCACGGGTCAGCAGTTCGTTGACCATCACGCACAGCTCGGCGGTTTTCAGCGGCGCGTCGGCCTGGGCGGCATTGCTCTGAAAATCAATACCGTTCTGGGCTGCATAGGCCGCTTTGGTGGCAATCACGGCATTCAGGTACGGGTTTTCGTGGTACGGGAACAGGATGGGGTTGTGCTGGGCGTTCCGCTTGATCATGTTGATGTAAACGGGGATCTTCTCCGGCTGCCCGTCCCGTATAAGCTGCTGGATGGTATCCAGCGCGTATTCGCCGTTTTTTTGGGCCGCCCGCACCTCCCGGATGTTGGCCAGCAGGTCCAGCATATCCCCCGACTCCATGGCGAGCATCCGCTTGCGCACAGCGGCGCTGACGTCCTGGGCCTGCCAGCGCCCGGCCTGGTATACGCTGCGAAAGCAAAAAACCAGCACGCAGTACAGCCCGGTAGCCAGCAGCAGCCGCCGGGTGGGGGTGCGTATACCAAATAGCCCGTCCAGCTTGCCCAGGCAAAGCAGGTATTGAAAGCCCATCAGCACCAGCATCCCGCCCAGGAACAGCGACGGGCCCCGCTGGCTGAACCGCTGCAAGGGCCGGTACAGGCACAGGCCCGTCAGCAGGTTGATAAGCAGCATGGCCAGCACCGAGAGGAACCCGCCCCAGGCCCCGGCAGGGGAAAAGGGCATAGCCCCCAAAAACAGGGGCACAAACAAAAGGGCATAGGCAAAATTGGTGATGCAAAGCGCCGCTACAAAACCCTTTTGCAGCAGGTTGTTGCTATGTAAAAACACAGAGGTCAGCAAAAACAGCCCGGTACCCACCGCGCAGGGCAACTGCCAGGGCAAATTCTCCCCGCTCAGCCGGCCGTCCAGCAGGGCGGCCGTCACCAGCGCCAGGATATACGTCCCCGCCATGCCGGCAAGGGTTGTCCAAATGCGGTAGCGGTCCTGGAGCAGGGTCAGGAACAGGCCGCAGACACAAATAAATACGATCGGGAAATAAACCATATGCGTCACGCTCCGTGGGCTTTGTAGCGGTAAAGTCAATTAAAAAACAAAAACAACAGGCAGCAGGGTACTACAGGGCACTACCTACTGCCTATTGTATCACACTTTTGGTTCCAATACCAGACCTAAATTAAAATATAGTGGTTTTACATGGAAAACAGCAGGCTTTTTGTCGGATGTAGCCAAAGGCTAACCCCGGTACATATCTGTAGAAAGGTACCGGTCGCCCCCGTCCGGCAGCAGGGCCACCACAACCTTCCCGGCGTTTTCCGGCAGCCTGGCCAGCCCCATAGCCGCAAACAGCGCCGCGCCGGAGGAAATGCCGCAAAGCACCCCCTCGGTCCGGCCCAGCAGGCGGCCGGCGGCAAAGGCGTCCTCGTCCGCCACCGGCACCACCCGGTCCACCACGCCCATGTCCAGCACTTGTGGCACAAAGCCCGCGCCAATGCCCTGTATCCGGTGGGGGCCGGGCCGGCCGCCGCCCAGCACCGGCGAGGCCGCCGGCTCCACCCCCACCACCTCTATCCGGGGGTTGCGGCTTTTCAAAAACCTGCCTGTCCCGGTGATGGTCCCCCCCGTACCAATGCCCGCCACAAATATATCCACCTGCCCGCCGGTGTCCGCCCAAATCTCCGGGCCGGTGGTGGCAAAGTGGGCGGCCGGGTTGGCAGGGTTCACAAACTGGCCGGGGATAAAGCTGCCCGGTATGCCGGCAGCCAGTTCCCTGGCCTTGTCGATGGCGCCCTGCATCCCCGCCTCCCCGTCCGAAAGCACCAGTTCCGCCCCGTAGGCGCCCATCAGCAGGCGGCGCTCCAGGCTCATGGTTTCGGGCATCACAATAATCACCCGGTAGCCCCTGGCCGCCCCCACGCTGCAAAGGCCAATGCCCGTGTTGCCGGAGGTGGGCTCAATGATCACCGAGCCGGGCCCAAGCAGCCCTTTTTCCTCCGCGTCGTCCAGCATGGCCTTCGCCACCCGGTCTTTCACGCTGCCGGCAGGGTTCAGGCCCTCCAGCTTTACCAGCAGGCGGGCGCAAAGGCCCTGTGCTTTCCCCAGCCGGGCCGTTTCCAGCAGCGGGGTATTGCCAATCAGTTCTTCGGCCGTGCCAAATCGTTTATGCAAAGGTATCGCCTCCCACAGGGTATAAAACCATCATACCACCCCCCGGCCATGCAGTCAAGGGGAATGTGCCGGCATAGGGCCAGGGGCCGTGCCCCATCCTGGCGAGGCGCGGCCCCTGGCGGTTCCGGCCCCTGGCCGGGAAAACAGTTTTACGGCCTGCCTGCCGGGCGGCGCCGTTCAGTGCCCACAGCCGCAGCCGCAGTCGGGCAGGTCCGTAGCCCTGGGCGGGAAGAACGCGTCCGTGGGGAAGTCGATGCGCCTGAACAGCTCACAGGGGTTGTCGGTGGTGGGCACGCATTCCTTTTCCGGCACGCAGAAGTCGTAGGTGGGTATCAGCATCTGTACGCTGCGCACAATCTGCACAATGGTGAAAAGCCCGATGGTGGCGTACACATGGTTGCGTTGGGGGGCCGTGTCAAAGTCCCCGCCATAGCGCTGGCAAATGCTTTCGGGAATACGGCAGTAGGGCTCGTTGCGGCAAGAGCAGTCGCACAGCTTGGCGGAAAGGGCCACCGGCTCGGCCACCTGCACCGTGGCCTTTGGCAGGGCCCGCACGCCGTCGTTGGGCTCCGGCTCATCCTGGCAGCCGCCGGATGTAAACACCTTCACATTGCCCTCGCTGCCGAACAGCACCACCTTTTTGTTGAATACCGACACACCGCTGACCGTCACCGGGCAGGCGGAAGGCCCGCCGAACAGTTCCACGGTCACGTCAAAGAAATAGGTCATATCCACCGAGTAAAAGCCCTTGTTAAAGGGGATGGGCTGTAGGTCGATGTACACGGTGATAACGCTCACGTCCTTGATGCGCACGTTGGTGGCGCTGTCTACCATCGGCTGTGCCGCCGCGGAGAACAGCACCCTTATGTCCTCCAAGCAGTCTTTATCGCT
>CANOFK010000035.1 GCA_947565265.1 uncultured Clostridia bacterium
GAAAGATGGGAAGGCCCAAAATTGACAACCCGAAAGCCACACAGATCACGGTGCGGCTGGATGATGCAACGCTGGAAAAGCTGGACGAAAACGCGGCGTCTCATCAGGAGTCCCGCGCAGCCTCACTGCGCCGGGGCATTGCGTGTGTCAATCAGGCCATTAAAAAAAAGTAGGATGTTGGCCCTCCTGGAAAGACGTGCCAACATCCTCAAAAAAACAAACCCGCAAGCGCATGGTTTGGCAAACCTATTATACCAGCCTTGCGGATAAATTGCAAGGAGGAAGTTATATGGGGAACGGAGAGATCGACCGGGAATCCCTGGAACGGCTGTTTGAGGAACTGGGCGAACTTCACCGGCTGATACGGGCCGGTATGTCCACCCTGGCCGTGCTGGAGCGGGGGGCGGAATCCCAAGAAATGGCCGACGCGCTGGGGGTTTTGGCCAGCTACCTGCAAAGCTTTGTGGGGGATGTAGGCACCCTGGCCCTGGCCGGCGGCCGGCTGGTGCGGCAGGGCTGCCCGGCTGAAAATTAACAGAAAATTTACAGTTGGCCCCTCCTGTTGTGGTATGATAAGAGTCTGACTCGAATCGGCCTGCAAGGAGGGTTCCTTATTATGGATTGTACAATTTCCACAGAGAATGCGGCGTTTAGCTACAAAGTTACCGGCGTATTGGTACATAACGGCCGGGTGCTGGGCATGAAGGACCAGGACGTCCCCGGCGACTCCTTCCACTATATGCCCGGCGGCCGGGTGAAACTGCATGAAACCATGGCGGATGCCCTGCGCCGGGAGTTTTGGGAGGAACTGGGCATAGGGGTGCAGCCGGTGCGGCCCCTGTGGCTATGGGAGAGCAGCTTTGCCGGGCCGGGGGGCACGCCCTGGCATGAGCTGGCGGTGGTTTTTGAAGTAGAGGCCGGCCCGCGGGAGTTGGAGCGGCTGCCCAGCCTGACAGAACCCTTTACCCGTAGGGACACAGACGGGAACACCCACTATTTCCGCTGGCTGGGCGGGGAGGAGGTCAACCGCGAAAACCTGTGCCCTGCTGTGCTGGGCCAGGCCCATCTGCGCCTGCCGGGGCAGTTTACGCTGGCGGCCAACGGTGCCTGGCCGGGCAGCCTGATGGACTGCAAATGCCGCCGGGATGAGGGCCTGTTCAATTTCCGGGCGGCAGCGGTGATGGTGTACAACGGGCGGCTGCTGGCGATGAAGGAGGCGGATATCGCCCACTATTACCTGCCCGGTGGCCGGGTGCGCCTGCGGGAAACAACGGAGCAGGCGGTCCTTCGGGAACTGCGGGAGGAGTTGGACATCAGCGCCCGGGTGGTGCGGCCCCTGTGGCTGTGCGAGAGTTTTTTCAGCCTGGATGTGCCGGTCCACGAGATCGCCCTGTATTTTTTGGTGGAGCCGGATTGGGACGCCCTGCCCAGCCTGACGGAGGATTTCACGCTGACAGACACCGACGGGGACGAGCATTTGTTCCACTGGTTGGCTGGGGATGAAGTGGCCGGGGCGGCGATCTACCCGCTGGCGCTCAAGGAGAGTTTCCCTAACCTGCCGGAAAGTCTGGTGCTGGTGACGGATGAGCGGGACCGGGCGGCCCGCCCCCAAAACCGCTGCCCGGCCAGCGCCACCTTTGGCAGCCCCCTGCCCGGCGCCGGGTACGTGGACCGCGAGGGGGCCTACCTGCTGGCCCTGGAAAGCGGCCTGCTGGCTGTGGTGGAAACGCCCAAAGGCTGGTTTCTCCCCGGCGGGGGCATAGAGCCGGGGGAGGGCCACGCCCAGTGCATCCGCCGCGAATGCCTGGAGGAACTGGGCCGGGAGGCCACGCCGGGCGCCTACCTTGGCTGCGCCGATGCCTACTTGCAGCACCCCAGCATCCCCTTTTTTCATCCCATCTGCCACTTTTATACCGGCGCCCTGGGCCAGGCCCTTGCACCGCCCACCGAGCCCGGCCATACCCCGCGCTTGGTCCCGGCCAAAGACGCCGCCCAAGGCCTCTACCTGGAAACCCAGCGCTGGGCCGTGAAACGCCTCTTGGGGATGTAGCTTGGCCATCTTTGCGCCCCGCCGGGGGGTTCCTGCTTTTTTTGTTGGGGCTTTGCCCCAAACCCCACCAGGGGCGCTGCCCCTGGACCCCGCCAGCGCTGCGGCGCTGGACCCGCTATGTGGCCCCCCGCAAGGCGTAGGGGCATAGGGGGCGGCTGCGCCTTTATGGCTTTTATTGGCTTTATTTCTTCTTTCTTTTTTTGAAGGGCTTACATGGGGTGATGGGAAAGGCCGCGTGTTACGTTGGTAAGGGGCGATGTCGGGGCTTGTGGGCAAGGTTTGCAGGGGCCCAATACCGGCGAAACCGGTAGGCGTTTTGCCCCGTATTTCCCGCCGGGAAACCGGGCCTTGCAGGGCCGGGTGGTAAAAGGCCGGGGCTTGCGGGAGGGCGGGGAACACGCCCTCCCGTAACGCCCACTTGACTTTTTTGGCAGGATGTATTATTATAGCATAAAGTCCCAATACTACTGGTGTGGTCAAAAGTTAAATTCCCGGCCGCAAATTGCGCCGTTAGGATGTGTAATTTTGGATAAATATGTGATTCACGGAGGCCGCCGCCTGTGTGGCGAGGTCAATATAAACGGGGCGAAAAACGCCGCGGTGGCTATTCTGCCCGCCGTTATCCTGTCTGATTCCCCCTGCCGCATTGAAAACCTGCCGGATATTTCTGACGTGAAAGACGCCGCCCGCATTTTGGCGGAGATGGGCGCCGGCATCACCTACCCGGACCGGCACACCATGGACATCGACCCCCGGCCCATTGAAACCCATATGGTGTGTGCCGATGTGGCCCGGAAAATGCGCGGTTCCTATTACTTTATCGGGGCGCTGCTGGGGCGCACCCGGCGGGCCTCGGTGCCCATGCCCGGCGGCTGCGATTTTGGCGTGCGCCCCATTGACCAGCACCTGAAGGGCTTTGAGGCCCTGGGGTGTGTGCACAGCCTGGACAACGGCGGCATGATCTCGGTGTCCGCCCCCAACGACCTGCACGGGGCCCATATTTACCTGGACGTGGTTTCCGTGGGCGCCACCATGAACATCATGCTCACCGCCGTAAAGGCGCTGGGCGTTACGGTAATTGAAAACGCCGCCCGTGAGCCCCATGTGGTGGATCTAGCCAACTTCCTCAACACCATGGGCGCCGACATCCGGGGCGCGGGCACGGACACCATCAAGATACACGGGGTGCAGCAGTTGCGGGGCGTCACCTACGCCATTATCCCCGACCAGATCGAGGCGGGCACCTATATGATGGCCGCCGCTGCCACCCACGGGGACATCACCGTGAAGAACGTGACCCCCAAGCATCTGGAGTCCATCTCCGCCAAGCTGGTGGAAATGGGCGTGACCGTGGAGGAGGGGGATGACAGCGTCCGGGTGTTCTGCGACCGGCAGTTGCGCAAGTGCAATGTAAAAACCTTGCCCCATCCGGGTTTCCCCACGGATATGCAGCCCCAGATCACCACCCTGCTGACCACGGCCGGGGGCATCAGCATGGTGACGGAGAGCATTTTCAGCGGCGGCCGTTTTAAGTATGTGGACGAGTTGCGGAATATGGGCGCCAAAATCACCGTAGAGGGCAGTTTGGCGGTGGTAGAGGGCGTACTGGCCCTGAAGGGCGCGCCGGTGCGGGCCCTGGACCTGCGGGCCGGCGTGGCCATGGTGCTGGCCGGGCTGATGGCCAGCGGCGTGACCCAGATAGAGAACATCCGGTTTATAGAGCGGGGCTACGAGAACATTGTGGACAAGCTGGCCGCCTTAGGGGCGGATATCCACCTGCAATCCACGCCGGAAGGCTACGCCCATTACCATGTGGGCTAAGCCCAGGTAGAATGCGGTTAAAAGAGGCATCGGCCCCGCGGCGGTTCATCCGGGCGGGGCGGTTTTATTGAGGAGGATGCGGCATGGCAAGGCTCTGCCCGCTGTTTTCCGGCAGTTCCGGGAACAGCTATTACATAGGCTCCCGCAGCGAGGGGGTGCTCATCGACGCGGGGGTTTCCTGCCGCCGGATAGAAGGCGTGCTGGGCCTTTGCGGCATAGCCCCCCAGGCGGTACGGGCCATCTTGGTGACCCACGAGCACACAGACCATACCAGCGGCATCCGGGTGCTGGCCAGAAAGTACGGCCTGCCCGTATACGGCAGCCCCGGCACGCTGGAGGCCATTGCACCGGGGCTGGAGGGCGTAGAGCTGGTGGATATTTCCGGCGGCACGGCGCTGGCCGGTATGCAGGTACGGGCCTTCCCGGTGTCCCATGACTGCGCCCAGCCGGTGGGCTACCGCATAGACACCGCCGACGGCCGGAAGTTCTGCTTTGCCACGGACCTGGGCTGCCTTACCGGCATGGTAAAGGAACAGTTGCTGGGTTGCGACGCCGTGGTGCTGGAGTCCAACCACGATGTGGAGATGCTGCGCAACGGCCCCTACCCCGCCTACCTGAAACGCCGTATCCTCTCCAGCCACGGCCACCTGTCCAATGCCGCCTGTGCCGGCATCCTGCCGGGCCTGGCAGAGTCCGGGGTCAAGCGGTTCATTCTGGGCCACCTCAGCAGCGAAAACAACACCCCCCAGTTGGCCGCCCAGGCCGGCATAGCGGCCCTCACCCAGGCGGGCTATGTCCAGGAGGTAGACTACCTGCTGGAAACCGCGCCCCGGGAGAACACTAAGGGCAGGGCGGTGATCTTCTGATGCTGGGCGTAGACCTGATCTGTGTAGGCAAGCTGCAAGAGCCCTTCTGGCAGGCGGCGGTGGGGGAATACGAAAAGCGCCTGGGAGGCCTTTGCCGGTTCCGGGTGGTGCAACTGCCGGAGGCCAAACTGCCCGCCGCCCCCTCGCCGGCCCAGGTAGCGGCGGCCTTAGAGAAAGAGGGCAAGGCCATTTTGCCCCGGCTGCGGGGGGCGGCCTACCCCCTGTGTATTGAGGGGAAACGCCTGGATTCCCCCGGCCTGGCCCGGCTTTTGGGGGATGCCATGCAGGCGCCGGGCAGCGTCAGCTTTGTCATCGGCAGTTCCCACGGGCTGGCCCCGGCGGTCAAGGCGGCCGGGACGGGCATCTCCATGTCCCCCATGACCTTCCCCCACCAACTGGCCCGGGTGATGCTCTGCGAGCAGATCTACCGGGGCCTGCTGATCCTGCGGGGCTCCCCCTACCACAAATAGGCGGCAGGGGCGCGGGCCTGCCGGAAGGGGTTTTGGCCATTTCAATATACAATAAAAAAGCAAAAAGAGAAAGCAAAAAAGTAAAAAGCAAAAAAAGAAAGCCCATACGCACAGCGCGTATGGGCTTTCCCCATCAGCATAACCAAAAAGTGTAAACACCCTCCGACGCTACTCGCGGGCAAAAACAGCCGGCAATACCGCCCCCGGTGCGCGTGGTCGGGAGTCCAGAGGGCCGCCGGCCCTTTGGCCGGGATTCTTAAGGGGCGGAGCCCCTTAAGCCGCCAGAGGCGACCGTTTAGCGCCGACCGAGCCAGCAGGCAAGACCGGAGCCCCTTAAGCCGCCGGAGGCCCTAGGCCCACGGCAAACCTCAATCCAAAGCCATATCCCCCGGTTTCACCCAGCCCAGCCGCCGGAAGAGCAGGTCAAAGGCCAGGGCCAGCAGGGCGGGCAGGACAAAGCATACCAGCAGCAGCCCGGCCCAGTCAAAGGCGGTAATGGCAGCTTTGGCGCCGGTTGCCACGTCGTTGACCCAGCCGGAGTATACGCCGATCTGCCCTACTAACCCGCAGGTACCCATGCCGGAGGCCACGCCGCCGGAGGGGTCGTTCATCTCCAGCCCGAACAGGCAGGTGGCAATGGGCCCGGTAATGGCCGCAGCCAGGGTGGGCGCGATCCAGATGCGGGGGTTCTTCACAATATTGGGCACCTGCAACATAGAGGTCCCCAGCCCCTGGGCCACCAGCCCGCCCCAGCGGTTCTCCCGGAAACTGATGGCCGCAAAGCCCACCATCTGGGCGCAGCAGCCTGCCACAGCCGCGCCCCCGGCCAGGCCCGTAAGCCCGAAAGCGGCGCACAGGGCGGCAGAGGAGATCGGCAAGGTCAGGGCAATGCCCACCAGCACCGACACCACCATGCCCATCCAGAAGGGCTGCAACACCGTGGCGTCCTTAATCAACTGCCCAAAGGCCGTGGCCACCGACCCCACCGCCGGGGCGATGAGGTAGGCCAGCGCCGCACCGGCGCCAATGGTCACCAGGGGGGTGGCCAGAATGTCCACCGGGGTCTTTTTGCTGACCAGCTTGCCCAGTTCAGCGGCGGCTATGGCGATGAGCAGCACCGCCAGCGGCCCCCCGCTGCCGCCCAAAGAGTTGGCGGCGCTGCCCACAGCGGTCAGGGAGAACAGCACCAACGGCGGGGCCTTCAGGGCGTAGCCAATGGCAATGGCCATGGCGGGCCCGGCCATGCCCTTGGCAAAGTTGCCTACCTCGGTAAGCACAGGCACCCCCAGTTGGGTGCCCAATGTAGAAACAATGGTGCCCACCAGCAGCGAGGCAAATAAGCCCTGGGCCATCGCGCTCATAGCGTCCACCAGGTATAGCTGCAAGTAGGCTTTCAGGCCCTTTTTCGCCGGCTGGGGCCCGGTTGGGCCGGTTAGCTTTTTACTTGAATTACTTGCATTGCTTGCATTGCTCGAATTGCTTGAATAGCTCATAAATCAGGAAACTCCTTCCGAAAGCCGGAAGGGCCGTGCCGATGGGCACAGCCCCCGGCAGGTTCTGTTGACGTTCACGCGGTCAAAGGTATGGCAAATCTATATTCGCTATGTTGCGCCGCGCAGGCAGCCGCTTTGTCCTTGGGGGATCGCCGCCGGCCTTTTCCGGTTGATTGGTCGTCCCCCGCGCTTACCGGCGGTTCCCGCCTGCGCTGCGCCGTATTGGGTTTTCACTCTTATTATATCGATTGCAAAAGATTTGTCAAGGGGGAAGGCCCCCCTGGGCGTGCCCAAAACGAGTGCTTAATGACGAAGTAACGGCCTCCGGCGGGGAGGGGGCCTTGCCCCCTCCACCCCCACCACCTTTGAAAAGGGCGAGGGCCGCCGGGGGCGGCCGTCACGAGCCGACCGAACCGGCAGGTGAGAAGACGAAACTTTTACTATTTGTTTGCCGGATCGTTTGCTGGAGCCTTGCTCTTAAACTCTTCGCTTTGGACACACCCTCCTCCGCCGGGCTTGACACAGCCAAGTGGCTGTGCTATAATTCCTTTCGGGCATCAAGGCCTGCTTAAAAGGCTAAAAACACCGCCTTTTGGCCCCTACAGGGCCGTGCGGGGTACTGCCCGGAAATTTTCAACCCAAAAGGAGCATCAAGATGGACCGTTTTGAAAAAGTTTCCAGCAAGGGAAAATTGAACGTAACAGAAGTTTGGAAGGACAGGGAAACAGGCGTCCTTTACCTGTTCCATAAAGACGGGTACGCAGGCGGCCTTACGCCGCTGCTGGGCCAGGACGGGAAACCCCTGGTAGCCCAGCCGGAATAACGGTCCCCCCAGGCAGGGGGAACATAGAGCAAAACCGCCACCTGACAAAGTGGCGGTTTTTTCTATCGGTTGCAGATCCCGTTGCAGCGGGTGCGGCCGGTCACACCACGCCCTGGGCGATCATGGCGTCGGCAACCTTCACAAACCCGGCGATGTTGGCGCCCATCACGTAGTTCTTCGCGTGGCCGTACTGCTCGGCGGCCGCGTCCGCATGGGCAAAGATATCCTCCATAATGCCCTTCAGCTTGGCGTCCACCTCGTCAAAGCTCCAAGCAAGCCGCTGGCTGTTCTGGCTCATCTCCAAAGCGGAGGTAGCCACACCGCCGGCGTTGGCCGCCTTGCCCGGGGCAAACAGCACGCCCGCCTGCTGCAACAGTTGGGTGGCCTCCAGGGTGGTGGGCATATTGGCGCCCTCCGCCACGGCAATCACCCCGTTGGCAATCAGTTGCTTGGCGTCGTCCGCGTTCAGTTCGTTCTGGGTGGCGCAGGGCAGGGCCACGTCGCACTTTACGCTCCACACGCCCTTGCCCTCGTGGTATTCCGCGTTGGGCCGGTACTTTTTGTATTCGCTTAGCCGCTGGCGGTTCACTTCCTTAATCTCCTTCACCGCGGCCAGGTCAATGCCCTCCGGGTCGTAGACCCAGCCGGTAGAGTCGGACATGGTCACGGGTTTCGCGCCCAACTGCATGGCCTTCTGGGCGGCGTAAATGGCCACATTGCCCGCGCCGGAGATGGCCACGGTCTTACCGGCCAGTTCGTGGCCGTTCTTTTTCAGCATGGCATTGGTAAAGTACAGCAAGCCGTAGCCCGTGGCCTCGGTCCGGGCCAAAGAGCCCCCGTAGGCCAGGCCCTTGCCGGTCAGCACGCCCTCAAAGCGGTTGGTCAGCCGCTTGTACTGGCCAAACATAAAGCCGATCTCCCTGGCCCCGGTGCCGATATCCCCGGCAGGCACGTCGGTGTCCGCGCCGATATGCCGGAACAGCTCGGTCATAAAGCTCTGGCAGAAGGCCATCACCTCCCGGTCAGACTTGCCCTTGGGGTCAAAGTCGCTGCCGCCCTTGCCCCCGCCGATGGGCAGGCCGGTCAGGCTGTTTTTAAAGATCTGCTCAAACCCC
>CANOFK010000036.1 GCA_947565265.1 uncultured Clostridia bacterium
ATATCATGAAGATCAATCCCAGTATGTTGCCTGTCACCGTGGCAGCTATGGAGATGGAGGGCATGGACAATGTGGCCTTAACCAACCTGCTGGACACAGAACTGCGTACCCGGCTGGAAGGCATTGAAGGCGTAGCCAGCGTATCTGTCAGCGGCAATGTGGAGGAAAGCGTCCGCGTCCGGCTGCGGCAGGACAAGATAGACAGCCTCAATGCCCGGATGAAGGCCAGGCTGGATGAGAAGTTCGGCGAGGCCCAACAGGACATGGACGACAGCAGCCGGGAAATAGAGGATGGCCTGGCCGAAACCCAGCAACAGGCTGACGAGTTGGCCGGACAGCGGGCCCAACTGGAACAGGGACAAAGCCAGCTAGCCCAGCAGGCCGGCCAGGCCCAGGGGCAGCTAATCGCTAAAAAAGTGGAGATTGAGTCTGCCAAAGCGCAGATCAATGCCCAGCTTACCACTATGGCCCAAAACCAGGCCCAGTTGGAAACTGCCCTGGAGCAGCTTAAAGGGCTGAAAGCCACTCTCGATCAGCTAAACAGCCAACTGGCCACGGTGGAGCAGGCGATTACAGGGCTTACCGAGTTACAGGCCGGTTACCAGGCCCTGGTGGCCCAGCAGGCCGCACTTAACGAACAACTGGCCCAACTGGATCCAGAAAGCCCCGAATACGCCGCCCTACAGGCTCAACTGGAACAGCTTACTTCTCAACTGGCTGCGGCAGAGGCAGGCTTTGCTGCCTTTGGCATTACCGCTGCTGAGGCCCCCGCCAAGCTGGAGGAACTGGCTGCCAGCCGGGAAACCCTGCAAACCGCCCTGGCCGAGGCTAAAGCGATGGCTGCCGCCGGCGGGGCCAATGTAGAGAATATGGACGCCTCCATTGCCGAGGCGCAGAAAAACCTGGATCAGCTTGTGGCTGCCAGGGCCCAACTGCAAACCACCCTCTCCCAGCTAGATAGCGGCGCGGTAACCGTAGACCAGGCCCTACAGCAACTGTCTGCCCAGCAGACCAGCGGCATGATGCAGATGAGCGCCGGTCTCTCCCAGATTATCTCCGGGCAATCGGCCCTTTCCGCCGCCCAGCAGCAACTGGAAAGCGCCAAAAGCCAACTGGAAACTGCCAGGGAGGATTTCGACAAACAAAAAGAGGCTGCCTACAAAAATGCCAACCTGCCCATTACGATGGAGATGGTTGCCCAAATCCTCACCGCCCAGAACTTCTCCATGCCCGCCGGGTATGTGGACCAGCAGGGTGAGCCGTGCATGGTACGGGTGGGCAACAAACTGGAGGATGTGCAGGAACTGGAAAACCTGCTGCTCTTCGACACCGGCACCGACGGCATCGGAAAAATCTACCTGAAGGACGTAGCCGACATTGCCACAGAGAGCAACGCCGACGAGCTTTATGCCAAAATTGACGGGGAAGACGGCCTGCTGCTGTCCTTTACCAAGCAATCCACCTACTCTACGGCCCAGGTTTCCAAAAACATACTGGAGCGGTTCCGGCAGCTATCCGATAGCTACGAGGGCCTGCGCTTTACCCCGCTCTCCGACCAGGGGGACTACATCTATATTGTGGTAGACACCGTGCTGCAAAATCTGGTTTTGGGCGCAGCTTTAGCCGTGCTGATTTTGTTGCTATTTTTAAAGGATGTGCGCCCCACCATTGTGATCGCCTGCTCCATCCCCATCTCCCTGCTGGTAGCCATTGTGCTTATGTACTTCTCCGGCGTCACCCTCAACGTAATTTCCCTCTCCGGCCTGGCCGTGGGCGTGGGTATGCTGGTGGACAACTCTGTAGTCGTCATCGAGAACATCTACCGCTTACGCAATGAGGGGATGCCTGCCGCCAAAGCCTCGGTGCGGGGGGCCGTGCAGGTAACAGGGGCCATTATTGCCTCTACCCTCACCACGGTATGCGTCTTTTTGCCCATTGTGTTTGTAGAGGGGGTCACCCGGCAACTGTTTACCGATATGGCCCTGACCATCGGCTACTCCCTGCTGGCCAGCCTGTTTGTTGCCATTACCCTGGTGCCGGCTATGACCTCCACCACCCTGAAGGCCAATAAGTCCAAAGACCACAAGCTGTTCACCCGGATGCTGAACGGCTACGAGAAAGTGGCCGGGGCCTCCCTCCGGCATAAATGGGCCTGCCTGGTCCTGGCACTGGCTCTGCTGGTTTCCAGCGTGGGGTTGGCCCTGTCCCGGGGGTTCATCTTCATGCCCGCCATGAGCGGCAGCCAGATCACTGTTAGTTTCACCCTGCCCGGCGAGGACGAAGAATCCCATAGCTTTGAACAACGCACTGCCATGTCCGACGCCATTATAGAGCGCATTATGCCCCTGCCCTGCGTAAAAACCGTAGGCGCCATGTCTGGTGGCGATGGGGCCGGCATGATGGGCATGATGGGCGGCGAGGCCGGCGCAGTGTCTATGTACGTAATTTTAGACGAGGCTGCCGGGCTGAAAGACAGCGAAGCCGCCAAAGAAATCGAGGCTGCCTGTGGAGATTTGGACTGCACCGTAAAAGCCCAGGGCTCTATGGACATGAGCGCCTATATGTCTGCCATGAGCGGTTCGGGGGTAGAGATCAAGCTGTATGGTGATGACATGGACAGCCTGATCGACGTTGCGGGCGAATTGACTGCGTTGTTGGAGGAGGTAGAGGGCACAGAATCCGCTGCCAGCGACCTGGAGGATTCCACCCCGGAACTGCGCATCGTGGTGGACAAAAACAAGGCCATGGAAAACGGCCTGACTACCGCCCAGGTCTATCAAAGCGTCAGCGCAGCCATAAAGGACAACGCCACAGCCACCGAAATGACCGTGGCTGGCTACGGCCAGGACGTGCTGGTCTTTCACCCTAAAGAGGGCCAGATGACCGAAAGCTACTTAAAAAGCCTGACCATTGACGCCACAGACCCCACCACCGGGGAAACTGAAGAGGTGCCGCTGATCCGCATTGCCCGTTTTGAGGACCACCAAAGCCTCAACGCCATCAACCGGGAGAACCAGAAACGGGTGCTCACCGTCACCGCTACCGTGGCCGAGGGGTACAATGTCAGCCTTGTTACCCAGGACGTGGAGCGGGCTCTCAGCAGCTACACCCCGCCCCAGGGTGTCACCTATGAGATGGCCGGTGAGAACGAAACCATTATGGAGGCTATGGGCCAACTGATGCAAATGGCGGCTTTGGCCATCCTGATCATCTATCTGATTATGGTCATCCAATTCCAGTCCCTTCTGCTGCCGTTTATTGTAATGTTTACCATCCCTCTGGCGTTTACCGGCGGCTTTTTGGCCCTATACCTGTGCGGTATGGAGGTTAGCGTGGTGAGTATGATTGGCTTTATCATGCTGGCGGGCATCATCGTCAACAACGGCATCGTGCTCATTGACTACATCAACCAGCTACGGCTGGAGGGCATGGAGCGCCGGGCCGCCATTTTGTCGGCCGGGCGCACCCGTATGCGGCCTATTTTGATGACCGTGCTTACCACTGTGCTGGGGCTGGTGTTTATGGCGCTGGCTACGGGTATGGGCGCCGAGATGATGCAGCCCATCGCCGTGGTTTGCATTGGCGGCCTGCTGTACGCCACCCTGATGACCCTCTTCGTGGTGCCGGCTATGTACGACATCATGGCCAAGAAAAAGTTGCGGAAGGTAGAGGTATAAGGATCCCCCGCAGCTGGGGCTTTGCCCCAGCCCATACTGGAGCATAGGGGGCTGAAAAAGGCCGGTATTACTACGGCTCCCCTATGGGAAAGCCTATACGGGCTTTCCCCAAAATAGCAGCCAATGTTCCGTTAAGCAAAAAGCACAGCCGCTCTCACGGCTGTGCTTTTTTGTTGCCTGTAAGCCCCGGCAAATTTTATGGCGCCCGGCCTAGCACCTCCCGCTTACCTGTTGCGTACAGTAAGCGTCCCGCCAGCAGCGCCAACAGGCAGGTTATGGCACCATACCCCAACCGGGTTAACGAAAGCTGTGTTTCATAGGCTGCTGTTACCAATGCCTGCCTGTTGGCCACCACAAACCCCAGGGCCTCCATCTGGGCGGCCTGGGCGCCGGTTAAGCTGGCATGGGCTGTCATCACCCGTACCGAAACCGCATCCTGCAGGGACACGGCGCTGCCTTTTGTCACCGCGCCGGGGGCCTGCCCTCCCAGCATCTCCACCTGGCCGAACACCCCGCTGCCCATCCCCTCCTCCGTCCGAAATTCCAGCCGGGCCGGTGCAGGGGCCTCCCCCAAAAAGGCCCGATAGCTTTCCGGGCTCAACCAGAACATCCGGCTGGCCCCGGTGGCCGCCAGCCCGTAGCACTGGGCCAAATATGCCTCCGAGAGTTCTGTCACCGTCAGGCTCTTTTCCCCACTGGCCAGGGTATATTCCCGCTGGCAACTGACAGCCACCACCCCCTCCAACGCGGCCAATGCCTTAAGCCTCTCCGCCCCCACTGCCGCCGGGGCAGCTAAGACATACTCCACCGGCCGGGCCAGCCCAACGGCGTACTGCGCCGCCTGCACCACCCCACTCACCGCAAAATACCCCGCAGCCAGGAACATCACCCACGCCAGCTTGACCTTATCGTTCTGCCTGCGCAGCCGCCATAGCCTGCCCCATGCGCTCATCCTCTTCTCCTCCTGATAGCCCTGCCGGCCAGCAGGCCACCTAAGGCCAGCATAAGCCCCAGTGCCGCTGCCATAATGCCCCACCATTGGCCGGGGTTCTCCGCCTTCTCTTTGGGCTGTGCGGAAAAGGGCTGCCCAACGGTCAAAGACAACGCCTCCTCTTGGCTGAAGGTGTTCCCCGCCTCGTCCTCGTACAGGTAAGTCACGATCCCATGGGTAGGGCCGTAGCGGGACTGGCCTTCCGTCAAGCCTGTAATTAAGATCTGTATGGGCTGTTCCCCGGCAGAGCCCCCCTCCAGGTCGCCGATAAAGGCCATACTGGCAGGCGAAAGCCCGTCGCCGCTGATGGTGGCCCGGATATTGTAGGCCGTGGCCCGGCTCAGGTTGACGGCCTGCACGTTCACTTCCACCGTATCAGCCACCACCGCCTCGGCCGGTAGCCGCATCAGGGCAAATTCCATCTTCAGGGGCTGGCAGACATCCACCCGCACATTACATACACCGGCGGCAATCTGGCCCTTGCCGTAGGCATAGTCGCATTGCAGGGCAATGGTATACTGGCCTGCCGGGGCCTGCGCGCTTACAGAAAACCTGTAAACCACCTCCACCGTGCCGTCCGGGTCCACGCTGTCCAGATACCGGCAGTCTGTACTGTCCAGCAGGGCAAAGTGCTCTGCCGGGGCCACAGCGGTAACGGTCATATTCTGTAGCGCCTCGGTCTTGCTGGTGTTTCGCAGGGTTGCCCGCACCTCCAGGCGGTCCCCGGCATCCACGCTGTCCTGCTCCGCCCCTTCAGCCAGGGAGGCCACCGTACAGCTCTGCACCAGCACTTTGGGGCCCAGCACCGGGGGTTCCTCCGGCACCGGGGTGGCTGCCGGTTCCGGGATCGGGGTGGCGTTTGGATCCTTACCGTCGGTAATGGCCACGTACACGGTAAAATCCTCCGCCATCTCCCCGCCCATGCCGTCCTCGGCCCGCACATTGACCACCACCGGGTAGCTGCCGTTGACCCTTCCGGGCAGCAGGGGCAGGGTGAACCGAATGCACCAGCCCTTTACCAGCCCCTTGCCCCCGTTAACCTCATGTTCCGCCAGCTCCACAGCCTTTTCGTAGTTCCTGGTGGCAAAAGGGCCCCCAGGCCCAGCCGGACCCGGAGGGCCTTGCCCTGCCAGCCTTCCCTGGCTACCAGGGGCAGCACCAGGGTAACAGCCCCCTGCTCTACGGTAGGCACATAGCCCTGGGCGTAGGTGCGCTCCATGCCTGGGTAGAGATTGCCGCTATCCACAACAAAACCCGGCCGTACCGGGGGCGCCGGGGTGCTCTCCGCACCGGGGGTAGGGGTGGCCTCTTGCGGCATGGCGGATGGCATAGCCCTCTCTGCCACCCCAATGGCCTGCCCCGGCGCGGCTGCCCGGGCCTCTATTGCCGGCACCATCCACAAAAGAATGGCCAGCAGCAGGGCAATCCCCCCCTTGGGTTTCTTCATTTGCGCTGCACCTCCATCTCCAACACCTGGCCGCACAGGGCCCGTATGTCCTCCCCGTTGTGGCTGGCCAGCAGCACCGCCTTGCCCCGGTCCCGCAGGCCGAGCAGCAGGCTGCGCATATCCTCTACAGCGACTTTGTCCAAACCGTTAAAGGGTTCGTCTAGAATCAACGTGGCCGGATCCTCCATAATAGCCTGTGCCAGCCCTAACCGCTGCCGCATCCCCAGCGAGTACTTGCCCACGGACTTGTGCATACTGCCGGTCAGGCCCACCTGCTCCAGCGCGGCCAGTATCTCCTTTTTGCCAATGCGCCCCTTTAGCGCGGCCAATATCTTCAGGTTGCGGTACCCACTGCTACCGGGGATAAACCCCGGCGTTTCAATGATAATCCCCAGGCTGTCGGGGAAGTCGCAATCCCGTCCAACCCGCTGGCCGTTTACGGTAACGCTGCCGCTGTCTGGCCGCAAAAAACCGCAGATGCACTTCATCAGCACGGTTTTCCCACTGCCGTTATGGCCTACCACCCCCACAATCTCCCCCGGAGGCACGGCCAAACTCACCCCGGCCAATACCTGCTCCTTACCAAAGGCTTTGCTGATGTTTTCCACTTGGATGCCGCCTGACACAGGCGTACCCCCTTTCTTCCACATTCCCGGCCTTACTGCTCTGTCCCTGTAAAGTTGAACCCACACCCCCGTACCCGCCAGAAAGCCAGCAGGTAAACCACCAAGCTGGCCCCGCCAAAGAACAAGTAGGAGTCCCCCAGCCTGGGCAAATTGTCGTACCCGAAGTTATGCATATAGTAGGTCGCGTGGTTCAGCGGCGACAGCCACCCAAACAGGATATTCGCCACCCGGCCCTGCTCCGCCCCCAGATGCAGCCATTCCTTGATCACCTCCGGCGTAAGGAAAAAGCCAAACCCGCTGAACGCCACCCCGGCCAGCATCCCCAGCCGCCCCCGCAGGAGGTTGAAAAAGAATACCAGCGCCGAAAGCACCAGCGAGTACCCCAGCACCAGCCCAAATATATGGGCCGCGCACCGGTAAGGGAAGGTCAGCTCCAACACCTTGACAAAAGCAGGCACCGCAATGGTTTCCCCTATATTGGAATACCCCAGTATAGCCGCTGTTTCGCTCCACATATTGCCAGGGAACGCCTGCCCCCCTGCCAGCAGGCAGGTCGCAGCCAGGATGAACCCTACAAACAACAGCGTCGCCAGCACCAGGTAGAGCAACTGGCCTGCCATCCAGCAAGCCCGGCTGGTCCGTACCAGGAATAGCGGCACCTCATTATCCAGGTTGGGCAGGTCTGCAAACAGCAGCAACAGGCACAAGGAGATCAGCAAGATGGAATGCGCGTCCCCGAATGTCCAGATAAAGGGCTCAAATAGCTGCAAAAGCGTCCGCTGCCCCTGGGCAAAGTCCATCACCTTGCCCGAAAGCAGAAAGCACGCCACAAACCCCAGCCCAAAAGCCAGCCATACCTGGGGGCTGCGTTTCCACCGGCTAAAGTTTACCAAAGCCGTTATCCCTATCTGCCGCAGTTTGGGCACAGCCCGTGCCCGTTTCTCCCGACCACTCATCCCCGTTCCACCCTTCCCTGTAAAATCAGCCAGTACCACAACAATAGCACACCCGCCAAAGCCGCCAGCAGCAAATTGAGCCCTATACCGCCCCACACCCAGGTGTGGGTGGGCTCCAGCCACTCATAGGGGTACAGGCAGTACAGCCCCGGCCAGTAGCGCTCGCAGAGGATCACCAGAAAATAGCACACTACAAAAGCCCCGCCATAGGCCAGGTATTTGCTGTTGGACAGTGCCGCCAGCACTGCCGCCGTACCCGCCCACACCGCTGCCGTAAGGAACAGCGTACCATAGCTACAAGGGGCTGGCTCGCCTTGCAGCCGTGTATTCAGCCACAGCGCCAATACCTCCGCGCACCCGCCGGCAACGGTACACCCAAAGTATTTCCCCAGGATATACCCCCGCATAGTGGTACGCACCAAAGCCAGCCTTACAAATCCCCCCTTGTACTCCTCCAGCCAACCGCTGGCATAGGGCAAGGTGCAGGCCAGCGGCACGCTCATCTGGTACAGGGTTGAGCCGTACCCGTCGGTCAGCAGAATCGCCAGTTGCATCCCTACGGCTACCAAAAACCGCAGGGACAGGACAGCCCGGCGCAGGTCGCTTTCAAAGCTGTTCAGTGCGTTCATACTATCACCCGACCGCTAAAAAGGGTGTAAACCCGAGTTTCCTCCAGTTTAACACCCTTTGAC
>CANOFK010000037.1 GCA_947565265.1 uncultured Clostridia bacterium
GAGGGGAATGGAAAAGCGGGCCGGGGAGGGGGGCTCCGGGGCTCGCTTTGGGGTGGGGCAGGGTTTGGGGGGTGGGCGGGGTCAGTCGGGCTTTTGGGCGGCGGTGCTTTTGGCGCGGGAGAGGATTTCTTCCATGCGGCCGCTGATTTTATCCTCGGCCTGCTGCATGATGTGGCCGTAGATATTGGTAGTGGTGGCCACGCTGGAGTGGCCCAGCCGGTGGCTGACGCTGATGCTGTCTACCCCGCTGAACAACAGGAGGCTGGTCATGGTGTGGCGGAAGGCGTGGGGGTTCAGGTGGGGCAGGCCGTGGCGCTTTTCAAACCGGGTGAGCCAGTTGCCCAGTTGGGAGGGGTTCATGGGGCCGCCGTGCTCGCCGGTGAACAGGTAGGGGGAGGCTTTCCAGCGCTGGCCCTGGCAGGCGATTTCCTCCTGCTGCCAGAGGCGGTAGCGCCGGAGCAGGGCCATGGTTTCCTCCGGCAGGCGGATGGTGCGCACGGAGTCACGGGTTTTGGGGGGGCCCTCGTACAGGCCCCGGTCCGCGGCGTAGTGCATGGCGCAGTCGATTTTAATGGTACGGCGTTCCCAATCCACCTTCTCCCACTTCAGGCCCAGCAGTTCCCCCCGGCGGCAGCCGGAGGCCAGGAGCAGGTTGACCGCGGCCTGCCATTTGATGGGCTCGGACTCCAGCGCGTTGAGGATGGCGCCCACCTGCTCCTCTTGAAAATAGTTGGGGTCCATGCCCTCGCCCCGCCGGGGAGGCACGGCTTTGCGGGCCGGGTTGTAGGGGATGAGCAGCTCTTTTTCTGCCTGGCCCAGCACGGTGGACACCAGCAGGTGGCAGTTCATCACCGTGCGGGCGCTGAGGGTGCGCTCTTGCCGGACCGGGGTGAAGAGGGCGCTTACGGGCATATCCAGGGCTTCGGCGATGCGCTGGGCGGTGGCGGGCTTTACCGGGTGGCCCGCCCGCAGCCTGGCCAGGCTGACCCGGCGGCCCCCTTTGGCGGGCAGGTCGCCCATGACCCCGCGCTGCTCCAGGATCTGCCAGAGCAGGGGCTTTTCCTGCTCCATCTCGTTGTCGTTGCGGGCTTCGGGCGCGGAGAGGGCCTGGTAGAGCAGGTTCAGGTGCTGGGGGCGGATGTCGCAGAGTTTCATGGGGCCCAGCACCGGCAGCACCCGCTTGAGGCTTTGGCGGTAGTGGATCTCTGTCAGGTGTTTCATGCCCATGGTGGCTTTGCAGTCCAGCACATACTCGGCGTACTCGGCGAAGGTCTGCCGGCCGTCAGCGGCGCCGCCCTGCCGGCAACGGCGCTCGAACAGGATGGCCTGCTTTTCTGCTTCTTTGCGGGCACGCTTTTCGCCCCAGCCCTCCGGCACCCGCCAGGTGCAGGTGTAGGGCGTGAGCTGCTTGCCCGTTTGTGGGTCCCGCCCCCGATATACCCGGATGCTGTACGAAATGACTTTCCCTTCTTTGTTCTTCCTTTTTTGTATGTTCGCCATACTGATCGGACTCCCCTTTCCCGCAGGCCGTAGCCCGCCGGTTTTTTTACTAGGATACCAGTTTTTGACGAATTATGTCAAAAGTTGTCACCCTGCTGGGGCGCTGCCCCAGGCCCCGCTGGGGACTGCTCGCCCCCAGGCCCCTCGCCAGCGCTTAGGCCGCGCTGGACCGGCCTTACGGGCCCTACCAAGGCTTGGGGTATAAGAAAAAGCAGCACCCCTTTTGCGCTTTGGGGGAACTGCTTTTTCTTTTTGCTTTTTTTATTTTGCTTTCTTTTTTTATTTTACTTATTTCTTTATTTTACTTATTTCTTTATTTTTCTTATTTTCCTTTTTCTTACTTTATTTTTTAATTTTCTTCTTTATTACTTTATTTTTTTACTTTCTTTTTTTGTTTGTTGATTTTTTTGGGGGGCTGTTTTCTTGTTTTTTGCTTTTTTAGGGGGCGAAACCCGGACTTTTGGGGAGTCCGGGTTTCGGAAAGGGGGTAGGGTTGTTGGTGGGGGATTAAGCTAATTAGCCGAATTAGGCTGCGGGGGCCTGGGGCTGGCAGTAGATGGCGGTGCCTAGGATTTCCTCGGGGATTTGGGCGGACAGGGCGGCCATGGTTTCTTGGTTGACGCTGACCTGGCCGGAGCCGAAGGAGTAGACCGGGAGCTCGGAGGCTTTGCGGCCGGCGGCCAGTTGGACGGCCATATCGGCGGCCTTATTGCCGGCCTCGGTATAGTCGATGCTGATGCAGGCCATGCCCCCTTGCAGGACGATATCCTGGGTGGAGGCGTACCAGGGCTTGCCGGCATCCCGTGCGGTTTTGGCGGCCTCGGCCGCGGCGGCGGCGACGGTGTTATCCACCGGGGTAAAGACGGCCCCCACCTGGCCGCAGAGATCTGCCATGCACTGGGGGGCCTGGCCGGCGTTGGCGGCCTGGGACTCTACCACAGTGATGTTGCGGCTGGCGCAGTACTCTTTAAAGGCTTTTACATAGGCGGCTCCAAAAGGACAAGCCGGGTCGTAGAGCAGGCCCGCGGCCTTCAGGTTGGGGTCTACTTGCAGGGCCAGATCCACGGCGGCCTGGGCCGCGGTCAGGTCCGCCACGCCGGTCAGGTTGCCCGCGGGCTGCTGGGGGTTTTCCAGGCCCAATTCTGTTTTGGGGTCGCTGACGCCCAGGAAGACCACCTTGGTGTCCCCCCCTGCCGCGGCCTCAACCGCTGCCTTTGCCGCGGGGGTGGAGATGGCCACGATCACATCCACCTTGTTTTTCACGAACTTTTCACAGATACTGGCGGCCTTTTCCGTGCTGCCGCCGGCGTTCTGGTAATCCACCTGCATTTTGCCGTCATCCAGTCCCCACTCGTCCAGACGGCTCATCAGGGCCTGGCGGGCTTCGTCCAGGGGGGCGTACTCGATATACTGGACGATGCCCAGCTTGTAGGGCTGGACCCCCTTGTCCCCCTGTGCCTGGGAACTGGCCTGGGGGGTGGAGGGGCTGTCTGTTTCCTCCTCTTTGGAGCAGCCGGACAGGGCGCCGGCCAGCAGGATAAGCGCCAATAACGCGCAGATAATTTTTTTCATTTTCCTCTCCTTTGCCGAACGGTTTGGGGCCTACCCCATGGGGTTAGGGGACCAGTTCCAGCAGGGCGCTGACCTCGGAGCCGCGCACCTGGCCGTTGAAACCGCCGTTGAGCACGGCCGCGTAACGGTTCTGGTCCTGCATTTTATAGAACTCTACCTGATCCTTGCCGCCGCCGAAATATTCGTACTCCACTTTTATAGCCGGGGTGCCGCTGTAGTCCACCCGGTCCTGCATGAACACGGCCAGGCTGATCAGCTTTTGGTAGAAGGGCTGGTAGGCCTCCTCATAGTCTACGGTCTGGCCGCCGGCATCGGTAATATCCAGGATATACTGGATGTTGTCTTCGGTGGACTTTTCCTCATCTTTGGTGCGGGGGATATGGTACTGGTGCACCTGGTCCCCGTCCAGCGTGAGGGTAAGCTTTTCCACATTTTTGATGTTGGGGATCCAAATATAACTCATGCGCAGGGTGGTGATGGAGGTTTCGGCCCACTTTTCCACCAGGCTGTTGCTGACCTGGTAGATCAGGTCCGTGTCGTCGGCGATCAGGTAGCGGTTGCCGTCGGCATCTTTTTTGCTGACAGCCAGGCTGTGCTTGCTGTCGTTCATATCGAACTCCACGGCGGCTTCCGGCTCTTGCAGGCCGTATTCCTCCAGCAGGGCTTCGGTGATGCCCGCCTCTACCACCTTGCCGGCGGTGAGGGTTTTGAGGGAGGTCATCAGCTCCTCAAAAGCGGCATTGCCGGTTTCTACAGTAACGGGGCTGGTCATCAGGTAGCCGCTGATGGTGGAGGAGGTGTAGGTGACCTCCACCGGCTCCGGGAAGTTTTCGCCGGACAGGCGCAGGCTGTAGAGGATATCCAGGGCGGTGGTTTCGCTGGAGGAGCCGTTTTCGTCCTCCGTCACCTCCACCCGGTCGGGGACGGTATAAATGCTGGTGTTGAAGTAATCGAACTTGCTGCCGTACACCTGCTGGGGCACGCTGGACACAATATAGACCTTGCCGTCTTTGCGCACATAGTGGCCCACGGACTCGGGGGCGGTATCGCCCATAAACAGGGTGTCGGTTTGGCCGTCGGTATAGCGGATGGACACCTGGGGGGCGTCGCTGCCCAGGCCGAAAGCGTCCAGGTCCTCCCTCTGGCCCAGGTCTTTGCTATAGAGCAGGCTGAGCAGGGTGTGGGCGGTGGCGGATATCTGGCTGTTGCTGATGTCCCGCTCCTGGTAGCCCTCCAGGGTGAAGTCCTCGCCGGCCGCGCCGCCGGACACGGGCACCAGCGTGAAACTGCCCTGGCTGTTCTCTACCTCAATGGCTTTGACCTGGCCGATGTCCCGGTCCAGCAGGCTTTGGCTGGGGGTGGAGGAGGCCGCGGGCAGGGAGGAGGTATCATCCCCCTGTGTGGCAGGGGGGGCCTGTAGCAGCAGGAAAGCCGCGCCCCCCAGCACCGCCAGGATGGCGAGCATGATGATGGTATATTTTACGGTCTTTTTCATGGGTTTACAGGTGCCTCCTCTTCAGGAAGATGCACAGGCCGGCTGCCAGGATCAGCAGGGGCAGGCCAATGGTGAACACCCCCAGCCCCAGCATGGTGACGGTGCTTTGGGAGGCGGTTACGTCCATGACGTTGGTCTGGACGCGCTCGGTGCTGACGGTGACTTCGCTGCCGTCGGTATCGGTGGCAAACTGGAGCAGGTCTGTGATGAACCGGCTGTTGTCAAAGGCGGTTTGCAGGAAGGCATCGGTAAACATATAGGAGGAGCCGAACACGATGACGCTGCGGTAGTAGAACTTGTTGCCCTCGAACTGGGCCAGGGTGGAGGACAGGGTGGCCACCGCCTGCTGGGCGGTTTCCGGGTTTTCGGTTTCGCTTTCGGTGGTGGTTTCGGTGACCACGTAGGCACCCTCGGAGGTGGCGAGAAGGGTATCGGTGCTGATATCCCCGTTGCCCTCGAACATACGGGTGAGGGGGACGCTGGCCGGGGCGATAATGCGGCCGTAGGTGTTATCTTTGAGGGAACGGCCGATATGGTCGACGATCAGGTAGCTGCTGTTGGCGGACACGAACCGGGAGGAGTCGCTTTCTGCCACCACGGCGCCGCTTTGTACGGAGATACCCCATTCCTCCAGGAAACCTGCCAGCTTGGGCAGGGCGGCCTGGCTGGGATGGAAGGTGGCCAGCACGGCGATGGATTCCTCACGGCTTTGGTCGGCCAGCAGGGTGCGCAGCTTGTCCAGCTCGTCGTCGGTGTAGTCGGTGGTGGGGGTAGCCAGCATGAGTAGCTGGGTATTTTCGGGGATATCCCCGGTAAGCAGGTCTACGGTTTGCACCTCGAAGTTCTGGCGCTCCATCATGCTGATAAAGGCGGGCATATTCTCGGCGGTGAGCATTTCCCCGTGGCCGGTGACCAAGGTGAGTACCGGGACTTTATCCATGTTGACCATCTCCAGGGCGGCGGCCAGGGCACTGTCTACATTGGAGTAGGTTTCGGTGGCGCCGGTGGTGGAGTTTTGGGAGCGGGAGAACATATCGTCTACGGTGAGGACCCGGTTGCGCTTTTCGGTATGCACCAGCACCCGGCCGGTGATCAGGGTTTCATCGGCATAATTGCTGATAAACTCCGGGTTGGTGTCCGGGTCGACAAACTCCACGTGGATTTTGCCGTTGGCCTCTGCCAGGCGGTCCGCCAGGTTGGCCACCTGGCTGGACTTGAGGCCGTAGCGGGCATAGGCGTTGTCGTTGCGGAAGGCGTCCTCGGTGCCGATCAGGTAGATGGTGGTTTCCTGCTCCACCTTGCCGGCGACTTCCAGGGCCTGGTCGGACAGGGTGTTCATGCCCTGGGCGGTCAGGTCGATATTCATGGACGGGAACCGCTGGGAGAGCAGGGACACCAGCAGGTTGAGCACCACCACAATGGCGATGAACACAACGGTCATGGCGGTGGCCATGCCCCCGCGCTTGAATTTGCCGCTACGGAAGGGGGAGGGCTTTTTGCCCGGCCGGGGGGCGGCGGGCCCGGTTTCGCCCTGGGGGGCGGGGGACTCTATGGTTTCCAGGTTCTCCGGTTTGCTTTCCTGGTTTTCGGGATTTTCCTGGTTCTCTTGATTCTGCCTGTTTTCATCCATTGCTTAGTACCTCCATTCTCGTTTAGCCTCAGCTCCAGCGCCGGCTTTCGATCCTGCGGGCGGTGAGGAACACGAATACCGCCATAACGCTGAGGAAGAACACCATGCTGGAAACGCTGAAAAGCCCCTGGGTGAAAATATTGTAGCGGCCGCTGAAGGAGAACCAGCTAACCACGGTGGCGATGGCCTGGTTATTGATAGAGGACGCCAGGGCATCCACATACATCAGGAACACGGACACGGCAAAGGTGCCGATGGCGGCGATGATCTGGCTGACGGTCAGGCTGGAGATGAACACGCCGATGGAGATCATGGCCCCGCCGTAGAGCAGGGTGCCGATATAGTTGCCCAGAATCTCGCCCCAACTGGGGCTGGAGAAAAAGCTCATGGCCACTGCCGGCAGCAGCCCGATGGACGTGGCCAGAAGGAACACAAAGAGGCTGGCAAAGAACTTGCCCAGCACAATGGCCGTGACCCCCACCGGGGCGGTGAGCAGGATCTGGTCGGTTTTGTTTTTTTGGTCATCCGTAAGGCAGCGCATGGTGATGATGGGGATGACCAGCATGGAAAAGCTGAACATGGTGCTGTAGACATACCGGGGGATATAGCTGGACGAGCCGGTGGCCATAACCATGAAGTAGAACAGCCCGTAAAGCGCGGCCAGAATGGCCACGCACACATACCCGATGGGCGAGGCGAAATAGGAGCGCAGCTCCCGCTTGAAAATTGCCGTCATTGTTGATCTTCTCCTTTCCCGTGCGCGGTGCCGGCGTCTGTACTGGTAAGCTGTAGGAACAGATCCTCCAGCGTAAGGTCGGTGTTTTTCAGGCCCAGCACCGGCCAGCCGTTACGGGCCATGAGGGCGAACAGGTCCCGGCGCAGGTCTACGTCCGGGGCGGCTTCTACGCTGAAGTCGCAGGCGCCGGGCTCTTTCTCGCCCATGGAGTATACGTCCACCACCCGCTCCATGGCCGCGATGGCGTGGAGGATCTCCCGCTCCGGCCCCTCGGCCCGGAGGATCAGCCGGTGATCTTGCGAGAGGTCGTGGGCCAGGGTGGCGGTGGAACCGTCTGCCACCAGCTTGCCGTTGTTGATGACGATGATACGCTCGCAGACCGCCTGGACCTCCGGCAGGATGTGAGAACTGAGGATGACGGTGTGGTTGCGGCCCAAGTTTTTGATCAGGGTGCGGATCTCGATGATCTGCTTGGGGTCCAGGCCCACGGTGGGCTCGTCCAGAATGAGCACCGGGGGGTTGCCGATAAGGGCCTGGGCAATGCCTACCCGCTGCTTGTAGCCCTTGGACAGGTTGCCGACCAGCCGGCCGTATACGTTTTCGATTTTGACCAGCCGGCAGATCTCCTCTAGGTGCTGCTGCCGGGGCTGGGTGGCTTTTTTCAGCTCGTAGACAAAATTGAGGTATTCTTTTACCGTCATGTCCATGTACAGCGGCGGCTGCTCCGGCAAATAGCCGATTTGCCGCTTTACCTCGTTGGGGTCGTCCAGCGTGTTTTTGCCCGCTACGCTGACCGTGCCCTCGGTGGCCGACAGGTAGCCGGTGATGATGTTCATGGTGGTGGATTTTCCCGCACCATTCGGACCAAGAAAACCTACTATGGAGCCCTCTTCTATCGTAAAGCTCACATGGTCCACCGCCAGGTTCGCACCATAGCGTTTCGTCAGATCCCTGACTTCTACCATTTCCGTGATTCCTCCTGTTTTTTCAAACTCTTTATAGTATGACAAAAAAGCGTCCTTTTGTCAAGCCTATTCCCTGATTTGACGGGCTTTGCCGGGGCTCCGCCGGGGCACTGCCGGGGCTCCACCGGGGCGCTGCCCCGGACCCCGCTTAAGAACCTTTTTGAAAAAAGGTTCTTAAGGATCTCCAAAAACTAACTTTTTTCTGTTTTCTTTATTTATGGGCTGAGGGGGAGGGGGATCAAAAAAAGAAAAAGAAGAAAAAGTTTTTTCCCGCGATTGTGACCGGGCGGGGGGCTTTTTTGTAAGAGGGCCCTTGT
>CANOFK010000038.1 GCA_947565265.1 uncultured Clostridia bacterium
CCTAGGGGGCTTTCTTATAAAGAAAGCCCCCTAAGGTATTGTTCCCCGCCGCCGGCCGGGCTTACAGCCTTAACGGAACAGGGTGCACTGCCCGCTTTCCCGGAAGTAACGGATACACCTTTCAATAGCCTCCCTGGGCACGTTAAAGTAGCGGGCCAGGCAGGCAATGCACAGAAAATCCTCCGCGCCCCGGTCCACCAGCTTTTTGTAGATAGCCCGGTCGTCCAGCCCCAAGCCGGCGCCGCACTGGCGGCAGGTGATGTAGTTGGCCACCTTAGCGGGCCTTGGCCACTTTGGCCCGCAGCATCACACAGTCATGGGGGTCTACCTTCGCCACATAGCGCTCGGTAAACAGGCCCTCGTCCTGGTGGGTCCAGCAGTTGTACATCTCCAGGCCAATGCCCGCGGCAGCCGGAATACCCATATCCCAGAAGGGCAGGTTGATCTCCGCCCTGGCGTCGCCCAGGTTGAACATACCAATCGCCAGGCTGCCGTCGCTCATGGGCTTGACCAGGGACATCAGCGCAGCCGGGTCAGCGCCAGGCACCACATAGGGACCCCGGCACTCAATATCCTGGTTGATGGCGATGATATCCGGGTTGGTCAGCGTTTCTTTGGTGTAGTCGCTCATTTTGCGGATATCGCAGCCGATCATCAGGGGGGAGTTCATAATGGCCCACAGGGAGAAATGGGTTCGGTACTCCACGTCATTGCAGCCGCCCAACACGCTGGCAATAAACTCATTGTTACTGCCCCCGTGCATCCCCACCACCAGCATATCAATGTCATTGTGGCAGAAGGGGCCGGAGAACGCGGTCTTGTCCATCTGGGACAGGGCCAGGTTTTTGATAGACGCCCAGTTGTCCTGGATGTCGCCGGTAGAGCGGAACATCTGGGCCCCGCTGCCCTGGATCCAGCTCCACACATCGTCATGGCCCCAGTTGCAGGCAGAGAACAGGATATCCCGCCCGCAGTTGCGCAGGGCCAGGCTCATACGCTTATACAGCATTTCGCCGTCCATATGCCGGGGCTTGTAGCAGTTGTCGTATTTCAGGTAATCCACACCCCAACTGGCAAAGGTGGCAGCGTCCTGGAACTCATGCTCAAAGCTGCCGGGGTACCCCGCGCAGGTATGGGTGCCGTCGCAGGAATACATACCAAACTTCAGCCCCTTGCTGTGCACGTAGTCGGCCACGGCCTTCATGCCGTTGGGGAACTTCTCCGGGTCAGGCACCAGTTCGCCCTGCCCGTTGCGCTGTTTCAGGCTCCAGCAGTCGTCAATGACCACATACTCGTACCCAGCGTCCCGCAACCCGGTGCTTACCATGGCGTCCGCGGTTTCCCGAATCAGCCCATCGTTGATGTTCCAGGTAAAGGTATTCCAGGAGTTCCACCCCATAGGCGGGGTCATGCCTAAGTATTTGTCCTGCATCTCTTATCCTCGCTCTCAAATTATTTGCCGTGCTTACGGCCATTGTATGCCTTTATGCCATAAAAGTCAAGGGCTTTTTCGCGCCTTATGCCCTCCGTCCGCCGGGGAGCCGGCGGCCTGCACAAACCCCTCCTGGGCCTCCCAGCCAGGCCACCGAAAGGCGGCGGCCAGCTTACTGCCAGCAAAGCAGAGCGCAAAGCTTACCACCATGGCCAGGCAGGCAAACAAGGGCCCGTCCGGGGTGGTGAACCCGGAGGCCGCCGCGGGCAGAAAGGCCGTTAAAAAGCCTCCCAGCATCCCGGCCCAGGCCCCTGTACGGTTGACGCCCTTCCAGTACAGCGACAGCAGGTAGGGGGCCAGGAAAGACCCGGAGATGATCCCCCAGGAATAGGACATCATTTCCAAAATCGGCGTAGGGTAGTTGGCAATAAAGTAGCTGAGCACCACAAACACCAGGCACAGGATCCGGGTGAGGGCCGTAAGGTTCTGGTCGTCCATTTTTTTACCCCCTTTGTCCAGCAGGGGCTTGACCAGATCCATAGACACCGTCGAGCAGGCTGTCAGGGTGATGCTGGACAGGGTAGACACGGAGGCGGAAATCAGCAGCACTAGAATCACGCCGATCAGCAGGTTGGGCAGCCCGGCCGTGTCCAACATCAGGGGGACCAGGAAGTCCTTGCCGCCCTCCGGCATGGCGTCGCCGAAAAACAGGTGGGAAAAGGACCCGATAAAGTACCCGCCCCCGGCCACCAGCAGGGCAAACACGGTGGAGATCACCGTACCCCGCCTGACCTCCCGGCTGTCCCGGATGCCATAATACTTGTGCACCATCTGGGGCAGGCCCCAGGTACCAAAGCTGGTCATCAGGATGGTAGACACCAGGGCCAGCGCCGCCTTGCCGGAGAGGGGGGCCATCTCATGGGCGCGCATATATGCCGCCATCCTGCCCATGCCTGCACTAAGCCCGCCTACCTGGGGGGAGAGCACCACCAGCACAATCAGCGCGGACACCCCCACCATCATCACAAAGCCCTGTACAAAGTCCGCCTTCAGGGTGGCAATATACCCGCCCAGCACCAGCAGCAGGGCCGAGGCAATGGCAATCATGATCATGCAGACCTGCTCGTTAATGCCCAGGATCACCGAACACACGCTGGTAAGCCCCTTGTACACAGAGGCCGAGTAGGGGATCAGGAACAGGAAGATCACCACACAGGCAAAAAGCCGCATGGCCGGGCTGCCAAAGCGTTTTTCGAAAAGCTGGGGCATGGACTTGATGTCGAATTGCCGGGTAACGGCGCGGGTGCGGTTGGCCAGCACCAGCCAGGCCAGCAACGAACCGAATACCGCGTTGCCAATGCCCACCAGCACGCTCCACAGGCCGTAGCTCCAGCCGGAGCCGCCGGAATAGCCGATGAACATAACGGCCGAAAAATAGGCAGTACCGTAAGAAAGGGCAGAGATCCACGCCCCGGCACTGCGGCCGCCTACCGTAAAGGCAGCCATATCGCTGCCCTTGCGGGAATAGAGGATCCCCACCGCCAGCATAAAAATGGCATAGATACCGATCACGAGCCAGATGGTAAGCTGTTTGTCCATAAAAAGCGCTCCTCAACAATTTGGTATGATAGCAGATAACAGTAATCATTATATCGCAAAATGGGGAAAAGCGCAAGAAAAACATAGTTTCCTGCAAAAAACAGGGAAACCAGCCCCCTATAGCAGGCTAGTTCTTAGAAATCCCACCACCCTTTGCCAGGAGCGGCCGGGCGCTCCTGCAAACGGAGGGCGGCAAAAAAGCGCGCCCAGGCCCAGGGCCGCCGGCGCGCTTTCCCTATCCACTTAACCGCAGCAGGCTCAGGGGCGCCCGTTGCCCATGCGGCCCAACAGCGCCACAATCATGGCAATCAGCCCGATCACCACAAAGATGCCCAGCATCCCGTTGCCCATAATGCGCAGGGCCTCGGCCAGGTCAGCGGGCAGGCTGCCCCCAACAAAAACACTGGTAAGGCCGTCCGCACCGCCAATGGTCCCAACCGAAACATCCAGTAATTGCTTGCATACCATAACGCCCTCCTCCTCTCACATGAAAAATCCCAGCACAATGCCGCCAGCCACCGCCGAGGCGATCTGCCCGGACACATTGGCGCCCACCGCGTGCATCAGCAGGTGGTTCTGGTTGTCCTCCGCTATCCCCATCTTTTCCACCACCCGGGCGGACATAGGGAACGCCGAAATGCCCGCCGCGCCGATCATGGGGTTGATCTTGTTCTTGCTGAACAGGTTCAGCAGCTTGGCAAACAGTACGCCGCCCACCGTGTCAAAGATAAAGGCGAACAGCCCCAGGGCCATGATCATCAGGGTTTCCACGGTCACAAACCGCTCTGCCTGCATGGAGAAAGAGATCGTGATACCCAGCAACAGCGTCACCAGGTTGGCCAGGTCGTTCTGGGCTGTTTCCGAGAGCCGGTTAAGCACCCCGCACTCCCGTATCAGGTTGCCGAACATCAAAAAGCCAACCAGGCTTACCGAGGCCGGCGCCACCAGCCCGGCCACAATGGTGACGATGATCGGGAACAGGATCCGGGTGGTTTTGCTCACGGCATTTGGCCGGTATTCCATGCGGATGCAGCGCTCCTTCCGGGTGGTCACCAGCTTGATGGCCATCGGCTGGATAATGGGCACCAGGGCCATATAGGAGTATGCCGCCACCGCAATGGGCCCGATATAGCTGGAGCGGAGCACCTGGCTTACCAAAATGGAAGTAGGCCCGTCCGCCGCGCCAATAATGCCGATGCTGGCCGCATCCCGGATATCGAACCCCAGCACCACTGCCACCACAATGGTGAGGAAGATGCCAAACTGCGCTGCCGCCCCAAATAAAAACATCTTGGGGTTGGAGAGCAGGGGCCCAAAGTCGATCATGGCCCCAATGCCGATAAACAGCAGCAGGGGGAACGCCTCCGACGCCTCAATGCCCGTTTCAAATAGCCACTGGATGATACCCTGGGTTTCCCCCACGCCCTGCATGGTCTGGTTCAGCACGCCGGAGAGGGGCAGGTTCACCAAAATAGCCCCAAAACCCATAGGCAGCAAAAGGGCCGGCTCGTAGTCCTTCTTAATCGCCAGCCAGATCAGCACCGCCCCTACCAGGTACATCACGGCCTGCTGCCAGGTAACGGACAACAGGCCCTCCCACAGAAATTCCATTTGCCTCTTCCTCTCTTTTTTGCATTTTAGTGTTTTGGTATGGGGTTAGTATGCCCCAAACCCCACTGTATAAAAAACAGACCTGCGCCGCTGGGCATAAAGCCACAGCCGCACAGGTCTGGTCGTTTCAAGCTAAACCAGGGCAGGGCCGCCTACCCATGATTGTTGGCCTAGCTGCTGCCGCAGTCCACCTGCGCACAGCCGACTACTCCCCCATAACGGAGATATTCTACCATTTTCTGCCCGGTTTGTCAAGACAGACTTTGCACCGAGGGGCCACAGCAGGTTATTCCTCGCTGCTCTCCTCGCCGGCGCTTTCCCCCTCTTCCTCCTCGAAGTCGTCCTCGTCATCGAAGTCAAATTCCAGGGTTTCGCCACAGTTGGGGCAGAGCATCTGCTCCTCGGCCAACATCTCCTCGGTCAGCTCAATATTTTCCCCGCAGTTGGGGCAAATGGCCTCAAATATGGCCTCATGATGGTGATGGCAGCCACAGCCTTCCCCACCGCCGTGATGGTGGCAGCCGCAGCCCTCCCCCTCGTCATGGTGGTGGCACCCGCAGTCCTCGTCGTCCAACCCGTAATACTCTTCTTCCAGGTCGCCTAGGTCCCGGTCTACCTCATCCACCTGCTCGGCCAACTCGCTCAGTTCGTCCTCCAGTTCATCCACTGTGGTGCTCAACTCAGACAGCAACTCAGCCATAGCGTGGAACAGCTTGGTTTCTTTGGCGTTGGTGTCCAGTTCCATGCCGTCCATCATGCCCCTGATATAGGATGCCCGCTCACTATTTGTCATAATTATACCTCATTCTTTCTGTTTTCAGCCTAATGCTTATCATGCCCTGTCCGCTCAGGCGCGCTCCATATACTCGCCCGTGCGGGTGTCAATGCGCACCATTTCGCCCTCGTTGATGAACAGCGGCACCCGGATCTCCGCGCCGGTTTCCAGCGTAGCGGGTTTCAGGGTGTTGGTCGCCGTGTCGCCCTTCACACCGGGCTCGGTCTTGCTGATCTCCAGTTCCACAAAGTTGGGGGGCTCTACGCCAAACACATTGCCCTTGTAAGACAGCACCTTGCACTCCATGTTTTCCTTCACAAACTTAAAGTTGTCAGAAAGCTCCGACTTGTTGATCGGGATCTGCTCATAGCTTTCCGTATCCATAAAGTAGTACAGGTCGCCGTCGCTGTACAGGTACTGCATATCCTTGCGCTCAATAAACGCGGTGGGGAATTTGTCGCTGGGGTTGAACGTCCGCTCGGTCACTGCCCCGGAGATCACATTGCGGATCTTCGTGCGCACAAAGGCCGCGCCCTTGCCCGGCTTTACGTGCTGGAACTCAATGATGGAGAACACGTTCCCATCTATCTCAAAGGTTACGCCGTTCCTGAAATCGCCTGCCGTTACCATAAAAAAACCTCCCAAATATTCTTGCCTGCTCATTCTCTCTTTATTCTAATATATTCTGCCGCTAAATTCAAGGAAAATCCACACATTTTTCCCTTTTTGCCGGGCGCGCACCCAGCCGCCCGTTTCGGGGCGGACCTGCCCCGGCTTTCCGGCCTGCCGCCTTACAGTTCCACCAGTTCTTTCGGCGACTTGGTAAGGCTCCGGCAGCCGTCCTCTGTTACCAGCAGCATATCTTCAATGCGTACCCCATACTTGGCGGGCACGTAGATGCCCGGCTCGTCGGTGATCACCATGCCCGGCGCGCAGGGGGTCTTGTCCCGGTGGGAGAACGCCGGCCATTCGTGGATCTCAAAGCCCACCCCATGGCCCAGCCCGTGCCCAAAGGTGCCGGGGTAGTCCTTTTCAATAATGTCCCGGGCGATCTTGTCCACGTCGCAGCACAGCATACCGGGTTTCACCGCGTCGATAACCGCCAACTGTGCCTGCAACACGGTTTCATAAACCTTCCGCTGCTCGTCGTTCACATGGCCCAGGGCCACTGTGCGGGTCATGTCAGAATGGTAGCCGTCCAGCATGGCGCCGGTGTCCATCGTGATGAAATCGCCCTTCTGCACCGTATTCATGCCGGGTACCGCGTGGCACTGGGAGCCGCTTTTGCCCGCGGCCACAATCAGGTCAAAGGCCACGGCCTCGGCCCCGTTGTTGCGCATAAAGAACTCGATCTCCAAAGCCAACGCCCGCTCGGTCACGCCCTCCTTGATAAAGGGCAGGATATGTTCGTACGCCGCGTCGGTAATGGCCTGGGCGGCCTCAATCCTGGCCACCTCCTCCGGGGACTTGATCATCCGCTGCTCCTTGATGGCCTTGTCCAGGGTGTCGTCCAACACAGCCTCCATGCCATGCTCCTGGAACAGCTTTTCAAAAATCCGGGCGTCCGCCACAGAAAGTTTGTTAACCTCCATGTACACCTGCTTGGCCCCGTGCTTTTCCAGTAACTCGCAGAGTTTCTCCTTAAAGTCCGTAAAGCCGACCACCGTGCAGTTTTGGGCCGAGTAGCTGGCCGCCTCCTCATAGCGGAAGTCCTGTAACAGATAGGCCTCCCCCGCCGTGATCAGCAGCGCCCCCGCGTCAGACGGGAACCCGGTAAAATACCGGCGGTTCCGCTCCGAATAGACCATAATGGCCTTCTGGCTGTCCGTACCAATCAGCTTTTCCGCAATCCGCTCAATGGGGTTTTTCATCTCAAATCATCCTTTCATCCTATCACGATTTCCGTGCCCCGCATCATGGAATTCCGCCGAAAACCGCTGCCGCAAGCCCCGTTCCAAATACCGCCGCACCCGGAAGGTAAACCCTTCCTCCGGCTCCAGCGGGGTCAGCAAAACAGAGCGCATACCGCACAGGTTGGCCCCCAGCACATCGGTAAAGATCTGGTCGCCTATCACCACGCAGCGGCGGGGCGGTACCTTCAGCAGCCGGGCCGCCCGCAAATAGCCAAAAGGCAGGGGCTTTAGGGCAAAGCTGATGCAGGGCAGCCCAAAACGGGCGGCAAACGCGCTTACCCGCTTTTTGTAGTTGTTTGATACGATAACCACCTTAAACCCCGCCTGCACCAGCCCCTGTGCCCAGGCGATTGCCCCAGGCAACGGCTGGTGGGAGGTATAGGCCGCCACGGTGTTGTCCACATCCAGCAGCACGGCCTGGGCCCCCAGGCCCCGCAAAGCCGCCGGGGTAATGTCCGTAACCCGGCCGCAAAGGGTAGCCGGTGTAAAAATACCCATATTGGTCCTCCTTGTCGGGAACAAAAAAGCGGGCAAGCTGCCCGCTTTCTTTCAGGTTTGTAACCTGAAAGCATATGGAGAACCCACACGCTCTCATAAACGGCCACCCAATCCCTGATGCTATGCCCGGCCCCAAAACCCATACAGGCGTATGGCGTGCCCCGCACGCCTTATGCCTGTCCCCCTACCGGGTCTTGCTGTCAGACCTTACTTATACTTCCGCTTGCGGGCCGCCTCGGACTTTTTCTTGCGCTTTACCGAGGGCTTTTCATAAGCCTCGCGCTTGCGAACCTCCTGGA